>NZ_JAKJJY010000024.1:0-74171 GCF_022320955.1 Clostridium sp. YIM B02555
TGCAAAATTTGTATTTAGTTTTTGTTATCTCTTTAAAGAGAGAGGAGAAAACTTAAATGTTTAATAATGAAATCATGACACAAGGAGAAAAAATAAGGAAATACAGAATGAATATACTTGGGGCAACTCAAGATGAAATTGCTCAAGGAGTATGTGCAAAAATTTGGTTAAGTCAAATTGAAAATAATAAGCAGAATCCGACATTAACTTTAGCTACTGGTATTGCTAAAAATTTTAATAAAATTGCGAAAAAAAAGGGGATAAAGATTGAATTAATTACGCCAGAGGAATTAATGGAAAATGAAGATGAACAAGCAAATCATATTTTTACTAATAGCATTATAAAGGAATTGAAAGAAATTAAAGTAATAGATTTGTTTGATCAAAAGTTGAGAGAAGCTGAAGAATTAATTGAAAAGTATAACATTACAGATGATAAAAAAATAGAGTTGTATAAATTATCTGCTAATTTTTACTACTATAGATATAAGTATTCTCAAAGTGAGTATATGTGTGATATTGGATTAAAAATATGCATTAATTCGAGTAATGTTAAAGAAGAAGTGAATTTTTATATATATAAATCCAGAAATAAGATATTTACTGGAGATTACGTTAAAGCATTACAACAATTAGGCTACGCAGAAAAACTAAATAGTGATATATGTAATAGTGAACTTTCTATAATGATACTGTTTTACAAGGCAACGACATATAAAAAGCTAGGTAAGTATGATACTGCTTTAGAATATTTTAAAATACTAAAGCAATTTGAAATTAATGATTGTAATATGTTATTAAGAGTGAAAATGAATCATGCGAATTGCTTGAATGATTATCATAAGTTTGACGAAGCAGAAAAAGAATACAAGGAAACTCTAAGTATTGCTATGGAATGTGATGATAAAGATTTTATCGCTCAAACTTATAGAAATTTATCTGAATTATATTTCAATAAAAAAAATTACAAGTTAGCTATAATGCATATTAAAGAATCTTTAATATATAATCCAGGTAATGAAGATATTGGTGAAACTCTATATTTTGCATCAAAAGTATTCCAAAACTCAAATGAAGAGGTGAAATATTATCTCTTACGGGCGTTAGAAGTATGTGAGAAAAAGGATAATGAGAACTTAAGTTTAATTGAACAAGTAATTTATGATTTGGTACTTATTTATATAAAAAAGGAAGATAAAGAAAATTTAATGATAATGGCAGATAAGGCAAAAGCGTTAAATATAGATTATTCTTTAATCTATGCAGAGATTGGAGAGTATTATAGAGGTCGAAATGAAGAAAAAAGTAAATATTTTAGCAGGAAATCAAGAGAAAAAATGAGAGAGATTAAAAAAATTTAAAGAAAAAATTTTTTTATCGCAAATTTTAACATTATATTACAATGTTAAATAAAGGATTTATAGACTTACTTAAACATTTTAAGGAGGTGATTCTATGAAAAAAATCTTATTAGGTGTAATAGCTACATCAATGTTACTATCAAACATTGCATTTGCTTCAACTAAAACTACACATACTAATACTGCAAAAAATAGCACAGTGGCGAGTGTAGACCAAAATAATATGTATCATTTAGAGACACAAGATTCACATTAATGACAATAAACGTAGCAAAAACACTGCAAATTAATGCTAAAAACTGGAAAGAGTTTAACAAAATTCACTTTGAATTTGTTAAACTCTTTTAAATTTGTAAAATAAAAGAAGTCAATATATAATTGAGTTAATAGTAAGTATTTAAAATAAATAAGTAAATACGCAGATAATATTAAGGGGGAAAAATGAAATTTGTTGTTCTCTTTACGCAAACACCAGTTCGAATAAAATGAAAAATAATGAACTTAACCAAGCTATGGAAAAAGCTGGGGCAAACCTATACAAGGCTATCGAAATATATGGATGGAGTTCTAATGAGGTTATAATTGCAAGTCAAAATTTAGATATATATATAAACATGAGTATGAAAGAAAATTTTTGAAAATTGAATGTAATTTTGATTTAAAGAAGTGGCAAAAGTGGGGTAGTAAATATGAAAAATATATTAGCAATAATGATATATAAATTATTAGTTAAATATTGTGAAATCCATGAGGACAGTTGTGGCAATTGTATTTTCAAGGATAATAGCTCTGAATGTATGTGTATGGCAAATGTACCAATAGAATGGAATAAGCCTAAAGCATTTAAGGAAAGTAAGGGTATAATATACGGGGGAAAATGAGGGAATCAAAATTGAAAAATGATGAAGCTATTTCTAAGCTCAACCAAGATATAGAAATAGCTAGAGCAGATTTACACAAGGCTATTGAAATATATGGGCGGGATTCTAATGAGGCAGTAATTGCAAGTGAAAATTTAGATACATATATAAACATGAGCATGAAAGGAAATGTTTGATTTATATAAAGGTGGGGCTTAGATGATAATTAAGGAATCAATAGAAATATATAGAGAAAATACTTCAATTGAAGATTTTAAAAAAGAAATTGAATTAATAGAAAGTGCTGGGTATGAAGTATCTGAGGAAAACGACGATTATGTGAAGTTGTATCAAGGTGGAATTGTAGTTGATCCAGATTTATTCAATAGCAGAAAAATAAACTAATAAGTAACAATTGAGTTGCCTACAAGTTTATTTTTTATTTTAAATGAATTAATCTTTGTAACACTAACTTTTCTTATTTATACTATATCATATATTTTAATAAGTTAAACAAATTAATAGAATAAAGAAATAATAAATTATATTCCACACACCTTTTTCAGGGGTAGAGTCTGGATCATAGTTTACAATTTGATTTATAATATAGAATAACCACTACTTTTGTAGTGGTTATTCTATATTATTTTTATTTAAGGGAAAGATAATCATGTACAATCTTAGGTGTTCCAAGAGTTAAATCTGTTAGGATATGAGATGCTGATACAATATCTAATACAGGTAAATCAGCAAGAGGAGCTAGTGCATGGCTAAATAATTGTAGACGTGCACTTCCAGTCCAAGCACCGTGAATAGTTATATCAGTATTTTCTGCACATATTAGTTCACAAATTCTTGGCTTACCATCATAACCTTGGATGATTTTTAGCATAAAATTGGGTCTTGCAATTTGATTATAAGCTTCTTTAAGATCTAGAGGCTCGTGCTTGTATCCCATTGTTGCAGTAGCTACTGGTAATGTACCATACTTAAGTGTTCCAACTAAAGTGTCTGAATCAACAAATAGCTTTGGATAACCAAGCTTTTTTGGATAAGCGCTACTTTCTCTTCCAACAGCAATAGCGGGTTCATTATCTAGATACATCATATGCAAGTAGTCACCTTTAATCCCATTATATTTTACTGGAATAGCTTGACCACATTCTGTATATGAGCCTAGACCAGTTGTATCAGGCATAGCCATCATCTCAAATCTAACATATGCTCCATCTAATTCAAGTGGCTCTGGTACTATTTTTCGAAGAGCATCTAAATCAGTTCGATAAATAATGTTTAGATATTCTCTATTATGAAATCTATATGGTCCCCTAGGAAACGCTGGAGCAGCAAGTGGAGTTGTAATTTGTTTAGATACTTCACTTTCTAACATAAAATAATCAACCTCTTTTCTTAGATTGTAATACATAAGATTTTTAAAGTTATATATTTAAAATAGAATGATTCAGATATCCATAATCTTTAAGTTGTCTGGAATAATTAAATCTGCATCTGTTAAAAATTTTATTTCATCAATAGTTGTATCTTTATGAATTTCTTTTAAAAGTAAGCCATCATTTATCACATCAATTACACAAAGTTCTGTAACAATTAAATCTACCTGAGCTTTAGCAGTAAGTGGGAGAGTGCATTTTTTTACAATTTTAGGTTTACCTTTTCCGGTATGTTGCATTGCCACAATTATTCTTTTGGCACCTATTGCTAAATCCATAGCGCCTCCCATACCTGGGACAATTTTATTTGGAACAATCCAGTTAGCTAAATTACCTTTTTCATCAACTTCTAGAGCACCAAGAACAGCAACATCAACATGTCCTCCTCTTATTAGTGCGAAAGACATTGAACTATCAAAAAATGCACCTTGAGGTAATAAGGTTACATATTCCCCACCAGCATTTATTATATCTGGGTCATTTTCACCTGATGAGGCCATTTGGGTCATACCAACCATTCCATTTTCTGATTCAAAAGTAATGTTCATTTCTTTCGGTACATAATTTGCTACTAAAGTTGGAAGTCCTATTCCAAGGTTTACGAGTTGGCCTTTTTTTAGTTCTTTTGCAACTCTTTTGGCAATTATATCTTTGGCTAAAACTTTATCTACAATCAATTAAGCCGCCTCCTTAACGATATAGTCTACTAATACGCCAGGAGTCATTATGGAATCTCTTTTTAAATCTTCACATTTTACTAAATTTTCTGCTTCAACTATAACTGTTTTTGCAGCCATTGCCATATATGGATTGAAATTTTTAGTAGCAGCTCTATAGAAGGTATTTCCAAATTCATCCACAATGCTACCTTTTATTAATGAAATATCAGCAGATAACGGAAGTTCTAATAGATATTCTTTGCCATCGATAGTGACTTTTTTCTTACCTTCTTCAACGATAGTACCAAGCCCTGTTGGAGTTAATACACCTCCGAGGCCAGATCCAGCTGCACGAATTCTTTCAATCAGTGTTCCTTGAGGGGAAAGCTCAACTTTAAGTTCACCAGAGCTCATTTTTTTTCCAGTTTCGGGATTAGTTCCAATATGTGAAGCAATTACTTTAGAAACTTGACCATTTACAATAAGTTTTCCAATTCCTTTATCAGGAAAAGCCGTATCATTGCTTATAATAGTCAGATTTTTTATATTTAAATCAACTAACATATCTATGATGTTTTCAGGAGTTCCGCAATCTAAAAAACCCCCAACCATAATTGTCATGCCATCTTTGAAAATCTGATTTAAATCTGTTAATTTTATTAATTTATTCATTTTAATATCTCCCTTCTAAATAGTTTTTAATATTTTGTGGGAACATTGCGTATTAAAGTTATATGAATAAATATATAAGTTTAGCAAGAGATTAACCGGCGAGTACACATCTTCTTTGTCTTGTAAAATTTCTTGCAGAAGTTATTCCTTCACCAGTGGATCCAGCAATAGTGAAAGTTGTAAAGCCTTCTGCTTCATAACCAACACCGGCAAAAGATTTAGCATTCTTTACAAAGATAGTAGTATCGATTTCTCTTTCAAACCTATTTAGGTTGTCTATATTTTTTGAATAAATATAGGCACTATGTTTTCTATTTTGTTCTGCTATTTTTGCATATTCAATAGCTTCATCTATATCTTTAACTCTTACAATTGGTAATATTGGCATCATGAGTTCTGTCATAACAAATGGATGACTTGCACTTACTTCGCAGATTATGCATTTAACACTTGAAGGAGACTCAACATCTATTTCATCTAAGAATAATTTTGCATCTTTTCCGACCCATTTCTTATTTATAGAGTATTCTTGAGTTTCATTATTTTTTTGTAATACTAAATCTATTAACTTTGATACTTGATCTTCATTTATAATTACAGCATTATTTTTTAGCATGTTAGATATTAAATCATCTGCAACGTTCTCAAAAACAAATACTTCTTTTTCTGCAATACAAGGTAAATTATTATCAAAAGAACAGCCTTCAATAATACTCTTACCAGCCTTTTCTATATCAGCAGTATCATCTACAATAACTGGTGGATTTCCAGCACCAGCACCTATAGCTTTCTTACCAGAATTTAAGAGAGTTTTTACCATTCCTGGCCCTCCAGTTCCGCAAAGTAGTTTTATTGAAGGATGCTTAATAATTGCATCTAGAGATTCCATAGTTGGATTTTTTATAGTTGTTACTAAATTCTCAGGACCACCACATGAAATAATAGCTTTATTTATCATTTCGACAGCAAAAGCAACACATTTTTTAGCGCCTGGATGTCCGTTAAATACTACAGTATTTCCAGCAGCTATCATGCCTATACTATTACATATTACAGTTTCAGTTGGATTCGTAGAAGGAGTTATTGCACCTATAACGCCATATGGAGACATTTCTACAACTGTAAGCCCGTTATCTCCTGACCAAGCAGTAGTAGTTAAATCTTCTGTCCCAGGAGTGTATTTAGCTACTAATTCATGCTTTAATATTTTATCTTCATATCTTCCCATATGTGTTTCTTCAAGAATCATTGTAGCTAGAACCTCTTTATTTTCTAATGCGGCCTTTCTTATCTCAGTTATGATTTTTTCTCTTTGTTCTTTTGTATAATGAAGGGATAATATCTTTTGTGCGTGTACGGCATTGCTTATAGCATTTTCAACATTTTCGAAAACTCCGAAACATGAAGAATCATCCTTGTAGTTCTTTAGATTGGCATTTTCAACATTTGTTTTTAATTTTAAATCTTTTGTTATAGAAACTAGCGTGTCTTTAATCATGACTAATCCTCCTTATGATTTAAAAATTAATAACATTAAAAATTCTATATGAAATATTAAAGTTTTAATGTTATTAAATATATGCTATCACTAAAATTTACAGAGTCAACCTTTTAAGACAAAAAAGTAAATATAAGGAAGAAAAAACGTTATCAAATGACAAGACAGTAGGATATTTTTTTTATATAGCTTTTAGAGGTAAATTATCAGATTATTTTAAAATATTGTTATATATTGTTTTTTAAGGAAATTTATTTAATATATTAGTGGAATTTCAAATAATGACCATGATATTGTAGTATAGAACAAACATTATTGATAATATTTCTTATAATTATCCATTAAATGCATAATTTTTATAAATATGATTAATAGTTAGATCAAGAATCTTAAAAAGTTAAAACTTTTATTTCTAATATATTGACATAAATCCAGAAATTAATTGGTAATTTATAAGGAAAATAAGTAAAGGGAAAATAGGTGTAACAATGATAATACCTAATATTGACTATGCGGATAGAAAAATGGGGGAGTTATACGGTAAAATAGCGGCTAAAACTTATTTTGATTTACTATTGCTAGACTGTTGTGGCTACAAAAATAAAAAGAGTAACATATCATAAATGGGAATTATGAATGTTACTCATTATTTAATAGGGTAAATATTTATGAAAAAAAGTTTTTATCAAGTTTATGATTTTATTATAGTAAATTATTGTGTCAGAATAATGGCAAATTTGAATTACAATGCTTATATTTTGTGTAGTGATTTATGGAAATAGTGTTCGTTTATAATTGAATAATGTGATATTTGAAATATATGGTGTGATAAATTGAAAAATTATTACTTTACTTATGGGGGAAATATCATGCTTAAATCTATTCTGACGGACCTAATAATGAAAGCATTGATAATTTCATTATTAATAATTATTATTAATTTTGTGTGGATAAGCGCGAATTTAATATATCTTATGAAGAGAAAAGTAATTTTAATAATGTTTAAGATATTAATTATAAAGAGAGTGTTTAGAAATATACTTACTTTAGATAAAATATTGTATACATCATATAGACAAGCAATACAATATATACAGCATATGCATAGAATTAATGTTATGTTAAGCCTTGTAAGGTGAAGGTAGAATAAAGACCATATAAAAAGAATACAAAAGAATATTAAAGTATATATTGAATTTAATTAATTGACCCATAAGAATGTGGTAATACAAACACCATACAAAAGCATTCCAATATAATATAATTGACTGAAAAACTTATTATAGATTAAATAATCCTATATAAGTAAAGAAAAGAGCGTTTAGGATAATGGAGGGTGAACCATACCATAAATAAGTGAGGCTTTTAGTCTTAAATATTGATATCACTTGCTTTAGGCTATGTTTATAAGCGAAAATACTGTATCATAAGTAATTGTTAATTTACAAAATAGGTTATACTCAAATTAGAAACAAACTTGAGTAATAGACAAAAAACAGCAAACAAATAGAATAGCAAAAGATACAATCAATTAGACTATATCATGACGCGTTAAAAAAGTCGCTTCCAGGTTATGAAAGTATTATGACGAAATTTGACTATTTCGATGAAGAAGATAATTTGTTATATGGATCTGTGACTGTAGAAGGAATACTTTCTATTTTAGACAAGCATTTGAATGATGGAGAGGAAATAAATGGATTATTGGAATGTAAAATAGAGCAACACAAAAAATATATGGAATACTTGAGTAAGGCTAATTCAAACATTGAGAGTTTATGAATAGTGGGTTTTATAGTGGAATAAAAAGTGCATGTAATGGAGAAGCAATAAAATGTTACTATGGTTTTGTTGTTGCTTTTCATAATGAACACTTTTATTCTGGACATATTATAGATACAGAATATATGATATAATTGTTTACATGTTTTGTAGTAATAGCTATTTATAGCTTTATAAAGGAGGATGCAAATTGAATACTCATCAATTGGAATGTTTTATTTTGCTGGCAAAGTCTTTGAATTTTACAAAAGCTTCTAAAGGAATGTATATTACACAACCAGCTTATAGTAGAATTATATCCAATCTGGAAGAAGATATTGGAGCAAAACTTTTTATAAGAGATAAACGATCTGTGAAGCTTACGGCAGCAGGAAAGACCTTTTTAGAAGAAGCAGAGAAGATGATATATCACTACAATAATAGCCTAATAAAGGTAAAGCAATCAGAAGAAGGATACCTTGGTAGTTTGAAAATAGGGTTTTTAGAAGCTTCACTACATAATTTTTTACCAGAGTTCATTAATTTTTTTAGACAAAAGTATCCTAATATAAGTTTAGTGATGGCAGACAATAGACATACTGCATTATTAAATGAGCTTTATAATGATAAGGTTGATATAGCCTTTACAAATACAGCTGGATTTATTGAGACCAATGAGTTGGTTTTTAAGACGATTTATGAAGATTATTATTGTGCTGTATTGCCAGTAGATCATCCAAAGGCAAAGGGTGGTACTATAGAATTGTTAAATTTAAGGGACGATCATTTCATTTTAATGAATCCTAATGCCTCAGCACAAAGTAGTAACCATATAACAAATATATGTTTAAATGATGGATTTATACCTAAGGTTACTGGTAGTGCAAATACTGTTACAGCATTATTGACTCTGGTAAGTTGTGGAATGGGGGTTAGTGTTTTATTACATAGTCTGGAATACCTTGCTCAAAACAATATTAAGTTTTTGAGAATTAAAAGGAACAATGATCCTATACGAGTGGTAGCAGCTTATAAGAAAGTTAATAATAATCCATGTATACCTATATTTATAAAGGCGTTAGATGAGTACAGTTCCATAAAAAATTTGTAATGCATTAAAGCTCATTCAATTCTACGTTCTTCCAACAGATATTAGATGAAAAGCCCTACCAAAGGAGAAATTTGGAGCAGCCAGCTCAATACATCAGTATTTTATATATAGTATCAAATGGAATTAAAACTTTTAAGAGATATAGATATTTATTGTGATTAAAAGAAGAATAGTAAAAGAAAGGGTATGCCTATTATGGTATACCCTAATTGTAATGTGGATTTTATTAAAGTAGTAAAACAAAAGAAGAGAAACATTCATAGCTAACAGAAGATGATGACTGTATATATTTATAAATATACTTCTCAAAATAGGATTGTGTATAGTTCTATTATTTCATATAAAAAATAATAGAATTTTGTAATGACTGTGATGCATTTTAGGCATTTTACAGTCGAAAATTAGAGATGTTATTATTAGCATATAAAGACAAGCTTGTATTTAATCGATTAACTATTTAGTGTAAACGAAAACATGCAGCTAAAATTTTTATAGAGGAGTGTAGATATGAAAACAATAAGCAAAGAAGAAATTAAATCATTATTTCCAGAATTAAGTTTAGTAAATAACAAAGAATTAGTTGATAAAGCATGTGCAATATGGAAGGAGGCGTTTGAAGCAGGAGCTTGGGATGATATTATGAAACCACAATTTGCTACATTAGCACCAAATGTTTCTCTTGTGAACCATACAAGAACAATTATTAGGAACTCCGTCAATATGGCGGAGAATGTAAAAGAAGCATATGGATACAAAGTGGATATGGATGTATTAATTATAAGTATTCTTTTACATGATGTGTGCAAAATAGTAGAAAATGATCCAGGAGAAGTTCAAGGCACATGTGTAAAGAATAATATAGGTAAAACATATCAGCATGGTTTTATGAGTGGATACTATGCACAGAAATATGATCTTCCAGAAGAAATTGTTGCAACCGTTATAGCTCATGCAGGAGCATCAAAAGTTATCCCAAGAACGATAGAAGGGCTAATTTTATATTACAATGATGTGGCAGATGCAGATATACATTTCTTAATATCAGGAGCAAAACTTATATTAGATACTAGAAAATAAGAATTACATTAAATTTTCGAATTAATTATATAACTTAAGTAATATATCTAGATTTAATTAAAAATATATGCAACAAAGGAGAAATATTATGGATAAGAAAACGTTATTAAGACTTTTGCCAGTTATTTTTTTAGGCATAATAGTTTGGATTGTACCAACACCGCAAGGCTTAACAGATATAACTTTATCAAGTAATTTAGCTAAAGATCCAGCAGAAGCAACTAAGTTTGCAGCGGGTACATGGCATATGTTTGGTATTTATGCAGCAATACTTTGTGGTTTAATACTTAAACCTTTTGCTGAACCGATTATAGTAATGATTATTTTAGCTGTTGCGTCACTTTTCATGGATCCTACTAAGGTATATGCAGGCTATGGATCACCATCAGTAGTGTTCTTGTTATCAGTAGTACTTGCATGTGGAGCATTTACAAAGACAGGTCTAGGAAAACGTATAGCCTTTATACTATTGGATAAATTAGGAAAAACTAAATTCGGTAGAACATCAATAGGATTAGCTTATATATTGTTAATTTGTGACTTGATTTTAAGTCCAGCAACTGGATCAAATACATCACGTTCAGCAATTGTATTTCCAATTTTTAAAGGTGTTTGTGAGTCTATAGGTTCTACACCAACAGAAAATCCTAAAAAGCTAGGTGCTTATCTTGAATTGACATATCATATGATATCAATGGGTACAGCAGTTTTATTCTTAACAGGTATGGCTTCAAATGCAGTTATTGCTTCAACAATTCAAAGTTCAGGGGGAGCTACACTTTCTTGGATGTTTTGGTTTAAAGCAGCGATTGTTCCCGGAGCAATAGTATTATTTATCATACCACTTGTCATGTACAAATTGTATAAACCAGAAATAAAAGAATTAGGAGACATAGATCATCTAATTGTAAAGGCTAAATCAGAAATGGGTCCAATGAAAAGCAAAGAGAAGATTTTACTTGGAATATTTATATTTTCAATTTTGGGATGGATGTTTGGACCTCAAATAGTTATCGGACCAATCAAGGGTATTGATATGCAAGTAGTAGCATTCTTATTCATAGGACTTGAATTATTATTTGGCATCATGACTTGGGATGATCTTTTAAAAGAAAAAATGGCTTGGAGTATGTATATGTGGTACGGGGGGTTCTTTGGAAGTGCAGCCATATTGGCAAATGGAAAATTCTATCCTTTTTTAGCATCACTTCTTAAGCAATACTTAAATTTAGCGCATGTTAATGGATGGATAGTTATACTTATATTACTTCTTATGGCCTTTGCTGTAAAGTACTTCTTCGTATCAAATTCTGCTTATATTGGAGCAATATATCCTATAATTCTTACACTAGCACTTACAACCCAAGCAAATATAACAGTACTATCTTTATTGTTGGCTTTCTTTGGTGGATATAGTTGTTGGTTAACGAATTACGGAAATGGTGCAAGTATTTATATATATTCACAGGGTTATGTTGATCAAAAAGACTGGTATAGAGTAGGAACCATAATGGTAGGGATAGTTATGTTAGTATACGTAGTAGTGGCTTTACCTTATTGGAAAGTACTTGGGATTTACTAAGAGTTATAAGAATTGATTATAAATATTGTAGCAGTGCAACTAGGTTCTGCAAAATATTTTATAAAATAAAGCATTAGATTAAAAGCAAATTTAGGAGGAATAAAAATGGGATATAAAATATTATTACCACAAGAAATAACACAACCAGCAAGAGATTATCTTGAGAATTTAGGCTATGAATTAGTAGATGGAAGTGGAAAAGAAGTCGAAGATGTAATTAAAGATATACCTGATTGTGATGCAATAATTGTTAGATTGACTAAAATGACAGCTGATGTTTTTAATGCAGCACCTAAACTTAAAGCTGTTGCAAGGCATGGTGTTGGTTTCGATACTGTAGATCTTAAAGCTGCTAAAAAAAATGGTGTTCAAGTTGTATATGCACCAAAATCTAACTGTATGTCAGTTGCAGAGTGTGCAATTTTCTATATGCTCTATTGTTCAAGAAACTTTACAAAGGTTAGAGATAACATTAAAAAAGATTACTATTATGCAAAATTAAAAGTAAATAAAATTGAGCTAGATGGAAAAACATTAGGTCTTATTGGATGTGGTAATATCGGTTCACTTGTTGCTAAGAAAGCAATGCATGGATTTAACATGAAGGTTATGGTTTATGATCCATATAAAACACAAGAACAGCTTCCAGAAGGTGTTGAGAAAATTAAAGATAGGGATAGGATTTTTAAAGAATGTGATATTGTTTCAATGCATTGTCCAGCAAATACTGAAACAGCTGATTCAGTTGGAGAAAGAGAATTTGAAATGATGAAGGAAACAGCATTCTTCATTAATACAGCGAGAGGTAAACTTGTTGTTGAAGGAGATTTATATAAAGCTTTAACAACTGGAAAAATTGCAGCAGCAGGTTTAGACGTTCTTAGAGAAGAACCATGTAGCCCAGATCATCCATTATTATCATTAGAAAATTGTGTTGTTGGACCACATATTGGAGCAGCTACTAATGAAGCAACTAATAGAGCGTCACTACATTCAGCACAAGGTATTCATGAAGTATTATCTGGTCAAAAGCCAACATGGCCAGTAGTTGAATTTGATTATACAAAAAAAGTAGACTAGTATTAGGAGGAAAATAAAATGCCAGTAGGAAATAGAGTATTTTTAAAAAGGGAACTTCCAGATAAAGAATTAGTGAAAGCATTTAGTGAGCTTCCAGCAGCAAATGTTGCAGATGCTATGGGCCGTTTATGTGCACTTCACTCAGATATAAAGCTAATGTCAAGTCCAACAAAGAAGATGTGCGGAGTAGCTTTAACTGTAAAAGCTCGTCCTGGTGATAATCTTGCTTTACATAAAGCGCTTAATATATCTGAAGAAGGGGACGTAATCGTAGTTTCAAATGAAGGCGATAGAAGCCAGTCAATAATGGGCGAAATTATGTATAAATATCTTTCAGATTTTAAAAAGATTGAAGGAATAGTAATTGATGGACCTATACGTGATATTGACACAATATCACAATATACAATGCCAATTTACGCAACAGGAACAACTCCTGGTGGTCCTTACAAAGAAGGTCCTGGTGAAGTAAATGTTCCTATTGCTTGTGGACGTATAGCTGTTAACCCAGGAGATATAATTCTTGGAGATGCTGATGGAGTAATTGTAATTCCTAAAAATGATGCAGCACAAATATTAGATAAAGCAAAATCTATTGCAGCAGTAGATGCAGATAAAGTTCAAGCTTCAGCATCAGGAACAGTTAATAGACAATGGGTAGATGATTTACTTGATAAAAAAGGCTTTGAAATCATAAATGATGTATATAGACCATAATAGAATCTAAGCTAAGATAGATAGATTTGAGTTTGTTTAAGCTCAAATCTATCTATTTTGCTATTTTTGACATTATGGACAAAGAACAATTATATATGGACTGGAAAGGTTCTACTTTCTTAGCTGATAAGTTGCTTAAACCAGAAATGACTATCAAAGATGGTTATATCATGTACTGTGCACCGGACTATATTTATGAAAACTAGAATAATAAAAGATTAAATTTTAAAGTTACCAGAAGGCATTGAGAGAAAGAAAAACCTTTTCATGTGGATGGGTGCTTTTTGAATTGCTAAAGAAATGGATATAAAGTATGGTTGCATAGGAGGTGAAGACAAATTCTTATATATACTGAAATTAATTGATATTTTTGATATGTAGTCTACAAGTTCTAATTTACATTATTGAGATTAAAATTTTTAAATAGAAAAAATTATATAGGTTTATTTTTTATAAAAATTTGATATAATATAAATAAGAAATGCATATAATAAAAAAGTAGAGTGTTGTAGCACTCTACTTATGTACAATTCTAGTTGCTTAGGCAACTGGGATCACTATAATTTATAGGAATAAAAAATAGTAGCGTCCAATTGCGAGCTGGGGCTACTATTTTTGCATTTTATCAATAAGTAACACAACAAATGTTAATAGTGCTAGTAAAAATAATCCTGCCTGAAATAGTAACATTAAAATATCGTTACTCACATGTATCACCTCCTTTCACAAGAAAGGTGAGTGATACCAGTAGCCCACATTCAACTTTTAAATTGTACTTTAGAATTATACCATAATTATGCAGAAAATAAATAGAAGAATAAAATGGGAAAATCTCATTTAGAGGTGATACGGAGAACCATATCATAAGTAAAGGACAATAAGTAAATTAAAGTAAAATAAACACAAGATATTAATTAAATAATGCAAGTATTATTAGGCAGAATTATGTATTGAATTATACTAAAAATGGGGGAAAGCATACACATAAATATGGTGGACGTTAGATCATATTTAGTGCAGATGATTCAGAAGTTGTAGATGTTATGGTATACTTTGACCAAGACAGCCGAGCAGACTTGACAATGCATCAAGGATTGGTTAGGGCTATTACGGAAGTTATAATTCATAACTTGTATATCATGGTGTGAAGAAGTATAAGGCAAGCGGTAAATAGCGGGTAATATGATAGGTTATTTACCGCCCACTTTTTCTATAATATCTATTTCGGTATCAATTTAGGGAAATAGATACTAAATTGTAAAAATTATTAACTAGGTGTATGGAATTTGTTATTTCAATGTAGCTTGACATTTCTTTTTTTAATTCTGTTTAACAATTGTGTTATATCTGTAACTTTATAAAAGTAAAGCTATTATTGTTTATTATTCTTTAGATCTATAAGGTGTGAAGAATGCTCGAATTTCCTTAGCGAGAGGTTCAGGATCTTCCATAGAAGTAAAATGTCCACCTTTGGGCATTGTAGTCCATCGAGTGACATTTAAATTGCTCATAGCCCATTTTTTAGGTGGCAGCAATACATCAGCTGGGAAAAGGGCTATGCCTGTTGGTACGTTTATATGTCCCATTGGTGGCAATGAATGTACATTTTCATAATATGCATTTGCTGATGAGCCTATGGTATTTGTGATCCAATAGATCATTATATTAGTGAGAAGTTCATCTTTACTAAAGTTCTTATTTAAATCACCATTACAATCACTCCAGCTGCGAAATTTTTCTATAATCCATGCGGCCAAGCCCACAGGTGAGTCAGAAAGTCCGTAGGCAATGGTTTGAGGTTTTGTAGATTGAATAGACATATAACCTCCCTCATTTGAAATCCATTCAGAGGCATTTTTCTTATATTGTAGTTCTTCTTCTGAAAGTTCTGCTTCACTTTGAGAAACCATAAGATTTCTAATAATGCCGATATCTGTTAGATGGATTCCTATTAGAAGTTCTGGATGGTTTAATGCCAAGTATCTTGTAACCCCTGAACCAATATCACCA
The DNA here is from genome assembly GCF_022320955.1 of Clostridium sp. YIM B02555. Taxonomy (NCBI): domain Bacteria; kingdom Bacillati; phylum Bacillota; class Clostridia; order Eubacteriales; family Clostridiaceae; genus Clostridium; species Clostridium sp. YIM B02555. The sequence goes on from NZ_JAKJJY010000024.1 coordinate 15,840, forward strand.
CCAGCAGCAGCAAATTTACTATAACCAAGCTTTTCAGTCATTAGTTTTGCCCAAAGCTTGGAAACACGATAATTATCCATGCTACTATGTTTTGAAGCACTAGAAAAACCAAAGCCAGGTAGTGAAGGTACAATTACATCAAAAGAATCATTAAGATCACCACCATAACTTGCAGGATCAGTAAGAAGTGGGATAATCTTTTGATAACGTATGAAACTATCAGGCCATCCATGAGTAAGGATAATTGGTGTTGGATTAGGTCCTTTACCTTTTTCATGTATGAAGTGAACATCTATCCCATCCACATTGCAGCGAAAATGTGAAAAATGGTTTAATTCTCTTTCTTGTGCACGCCAGTCAAATTCATCCTTCCAATATGAAACAAGTGATTTTAAATAATTTATATCAGTACCTCGTTCCCAATCTGAGCCTTCTATTTGCTCAGGCCAGCGTACATGTTCCAATCTGTATTTTAAATCATTAAGTACCTCATCAGATACTTGGATATGGAATTTTTCAATAGACATAATAACTCTCCTTTCATGTAAGTCATGGTGCAGTTTTTTTTGACCATAACTTTCTTTCGTTCTTAATAATAGTTTATCATTCAAAAAATATGATACAATGTGATAAATGAAGCTTTTAACTATACTATTTGTTTATGGAGGAATATTTATGCCGCAAGTAGACCGTCACAAGAATAGAAATGTATATATCGAATTTATTGCAAATGAAGATTTTGTAAATCTACCTTATAAGGAGCGTTTAACTATAACTTTTATTACGAGTGGAAGCATGAATTTACAACTGAATGACCGCTCCATAAAAATTGCAGCTCCAAGTATTCTTTGTTTATCTACGAATGATGAAATACAAGTCCTTAAAAAGTGTAATGTAGCTTCTCAATCATTTTGTTTTCATCCTGATTTTTTTAATACAGCTCATTTCTCAGAATCTAATGACTATCTTTCAACTAATCTAAAAATAAAGAGAGGTCTTTCGCTTTTCAAAAAGGATAATATTAATACTGGTGTATATGTTGCAATTGAGAAAGTCTATCCAAAATTATATGAGTGGTTTTTTATTATGGGAACTGAAGTATATGCACAGAGCGATTCCCTTTGGGTGTGTAGAGTAAAAAAGTATTTAATACAAATCTTTGGTTTACTTGAAGAGTTGAACCACCATAGCGGAAAATTACCTGTTAACTTAGCGCTAGAATATATACATATAAATTATTCTGATAAAATAACTTTAGAAGATTTAACAAGATATGTTCATTTGAATCGAGTGTCATTAAATAAAATGTTTCAGGATTCATGCGGATCTACAGCGATGGGATATTTATTATCATATCGATTAAAAGTTGCAGAGAGTCTTCTAACCCATACAGATATGAGCTTAAATGAAATTGCACGTGCTACTGGCTTTGAATATGATACATATTTTATAAAACAATTTACTGCAAAAATAGGTACGACTCCAACAAAATTTAGAATTGGTTCACGGGAATTTGGAAATTGCCACTAATAAATTTTAATTAAATCAAAGAATGTGATATTTGCAAAATATATAATAATAAAGGTTTAACTATTATATAATATCAATTAAAATTTGATGACCATGTTATTATGCTAAAATTGGCAGACTATCTTCATATATGAGGACAGTAGAATTCATGGAATCACAAAGATGGAAAGAGAAAGCAATTCTATTAATATATATTTTAAGATATATATTCTAATAATCTTTTTCCTGTAAAAGATGAAGAACATTTTGTAATGCCACTAGGATATCCCATATATACTAGTTCTCCTCCATTAAAGCCTCCTAGTGGACCTAAATCAATAATCCAATCAGCTTGGCACATTATACTTAAATTATGTTCTAATATTATAACTGTTTTTCCTTTATTAATTAATTTACTAAATAACTTTATCAATTTTTTTATATCTGACTCATGTAATCCTGTGCTTGGTTCATCTAATATGTAAATTTCACCAGTATTACTTAAAAGCGTTATAGCAATTTTTAATCTTTGAAGTTCTCCACCTGACATGGTGTCAAGAGATTGACCAAGTTTAATATACCCTAGATTTACTTCAGAAATAGTATACAATATTTTCTTTAGCTCTTTGTCAATAAAGACTTCCATAGCTTCATCAACAGAGAGGTCAAGGATATCACTTATTGTGTATGAATTGTACTTATAATTTAATATTTCCTGTTTGTATTTGGTTCCATTACATAGTTCGCAAGTTTCTTCAACATCATCCATAAAAGCTAAATCTGTTTTTAGTATACCTTTCCCTTTACACAAAGGACATGCACCGTCTCCAATAAAGCTAAATAATGAAGGGGACTTACTATTTGCTTTACCAAAGATGGTTCTAATTTTATCAAAGAAGCCTATGTAAGTTGAGAGTATTGACCTAGAAGTGGTATGGATTTTTTTTTGGTTCAAAAGTATACTGCTTGGATACTTGTTACGGAAAAGACGTGTGATTAATGTACTTTTACCTGAACCTGCTACTCCAGTTACAACTGTTAAGGCATTTCTAGGTATTTTTATAGAGATATTTTTCAAATTAAACATATTTGAATTATTAAGCTCGTAGAATTCGTGAAACTCCTTATTCTTTGTAATTATATCATGTTTATTAGATAAAGCATTTCCAGTGGTAGTATCACTATTTAAGAGCTGCTTATATGTACCTTCAAAAGTAATTTCTCCACCTTTAATTCCTGATTCAGGCCCCATGTCAATAATGTGATCTGCTATATTTATTACATCAGGATCATGTTCCACAATTATAACTGTATTTCCTTTTTCTTTAAGCCCTTTGAATATCTTATTTATACCAGTTATATCATGAGGATGTAATCCAATGCTAGGTTCATCGAATATATAGAGGACATCACTCAGACTGCTGTTTAAATGTTTTGACATTTTAATTCGTTGAGATTCACCACCAGATAAAGTATTAGTTGTACGATTCAATGTAAGATAATTTAATCCCACTTCTTCTAATGTGCGTAAACGCTTGAGAATATCATCAATAACTGTTTGAACTTTTTGATCATGGACTAATTGAAGAAAAGACTTCAATTCACTTATTGACATATCAGTACAATCACCAATTGACTTTTCATTGATTTTGCAGGATAAAGTAGTATCATTAAGACGTTTTCCATTACAATGAGGACAGATTTGTTCATCAACAAGCTGCTCAAGTTCTTTTTTATATTGCTTTTGATCTTTTTCTAAAAATGAGCTTCTGATTCTTGGAATAAGGCCAATATATTTTGCTGTCTTATGCCAATTACTTGTGGGATTATCAGGAGCTTTTTCTTCTTCATAAAGTAGAGTATTAAGTTCTAAATCTGAGTAATCTTTAATTGGTTTTTCAATATCAAAATAACCAGACTCTGTATAACGGCTTAATCTCCATCCTCCGGGTTGAAATGTTGGAAACTTAATAGCACCATCATTTAAGCTTTTATTAAAGTCTATTAATTTATGAATATCAATATCTTTAATTACTCCTAATCCTTGGCAATGAGTACACATACCATTTGTATTATTAAAAGAAAAATTCATTGAGTAGCCAACAAAAGGTTTCCCTATTCTAGAGAATAGAAGACGCAATAAGGTATATATATCAGTGACGGTACCAACTGTTGAACGTGCATTTCCACCTATTTTCTTCTGGTCTATAATTATAGAAACAGGAAGATTGTTGATTTTTTCAACATTAGGTCTGCCATAGTGAGGTAATAATTGTTGAACATAAGTGGAATATGTATCATTTAACATCCTTTGAGATTCAGCAGCTAAGGTATCGAAGATTAGAGAAGACTTCCCTGAACCAGATAAACCTGTAATTATTGTGATTTTCTTCTTAGGTATATTTATAGATATATCCTTAAGATTATTTTCATTTGCATGGAAGATTTCAATCATTTCTTTTGACATATTAGCGCCTTCTTTCTTCAAAAACACTGCTCACTTTTAGGCATAGCTCAGCAAAAAGTTTTTGTTCACTTGGAGTTAAGGCAGAGGATGCAATTTCAGCTAAATGTTCATGACCTTTTTTTATTTCTTTTAAAAACTTGAAACCTTTATCTGTTAATATTGTCCATAGTGTCCTTGCATCGTAATCGCTTTTTTCTTGTTTTACATATCCCATATCTTTAAGAGCTTTTAATCCCTTAGATATTTTAGAACGTGAAACACCTAAGTTAATACTTAATTCTGCAGGGCGACTTCCATTTGTGTGATATAAGGATTCTAATAAATCATATTGAAACCAAGAAATATTCTCTGTATTTATCGTATTCCTTTCGGCAACAAGTTCACATTGAAGCCTCGATAATCCCTCTTCTAATTTAGAAGTATATAATTGTTTGTTCATAAAGTAAGTATCTCCTTGATATTTATAAAAGTAGTTTCTTTATGGAAACTATTTTAACATTTTTGCAAGATGATTGCAATATGGAAACTATTTTTTAATAGAGCACTAAGAAGTAATTCAAAGAGCTGCGAGTTTAATCTCGGAGTTAACAAAAAAGGTTTTAAAATAAATTTTAAGACAACAGAAAAGAACGCCCCATCAGACCAAGATTAAGCGTTCATAATTCTGTAAGTATTATATAAATCTAATAGCCCTAAACCTAAAAAACGTTCTAGGGAAAGTTAGTGTTACCAGCACTAACTTTTTCTTATTTATATTATATCACATTATGAGACAAGTGATATTTTACTCGCTGAGAGTACTAAGCATAGGACCGCAACTTTTCAAGTGACTAGGTTGCAGTCTTTTTAATTGTAATAGAAAATTATTATATATAATTATTAATCAAAATATATTATTTTGAATTAATTAAGATGGAAGTTGGTTTAGCATTTTAGCTAAATCTATAAACTTGTCTTGAAGAACTTTCCTATAAATTGGGTTATCTTGAGATACTACTTCAATATGATCTACGTCATCTATTACTCCCATATAATTCCACACCCCTTTTTCAGGAGTAGAGTCTGGGTCATAGTTTACAATTTTATCTTTAGATCCTTGGTGAGGAGCTATAGCAGATATAACACTGACTATGCCATCATTTGGCCACCAACTACTGTCCACTTTAACTTGTGCTCCAGTGGTAGTTGTATATTGTCCCATAAATATGGAACTTTTTAAAAGTAGAGGATCCATGTTAATATTAGGAATTTGATGTTTGGTTAATGAATCTTCATGTGTGTCTAAACAAGAGATAGAGAAATAGTAAATATCACTTTGTGCTTTAACCCAGCTGTTTAATTCTTTAGCACCTTCTTGTGATAAATCCCATATGCTTAAATCTTTAGTTTGCTTCCAAAGATTACTGTTAAACACTCGATGGACATAACTATCAAAAGATTCATAGGATTGCTTTTTTAGTCCCCATTGATCCATTCTAAAATCGAAGCAAGGATTATCAGAATGAGTCACTCCAGTAGCTGCTGCTATAGCAGCGAAAAATTTATGATAATGTGGTTCTAAAGTGTCTTTTTTTTCATCCTCTTGACTTCCATCATGAGGAGTTGCTATTGTGGTAATGCTTTCAATCCAATGATGATTTCCTGCAAGTAATGGACTTATATCAGTAGTGTTGTGCTTTATTTCATCAGGATCACCATTTTCTAATAATTGAGCTAATACTCTTATTGTTTCTCCACCCATACTGTGACCAATTAAATGTATTTTTTTTAATCCATTTTTACCTTCAGTTCCTAGTTCAGGATAAACTCCAGGATAAGTTCTTCCATAGCGCGAATGGCCAGCTTTGTTTGAATGTTCTTCGCCATAGTCTACTGTACCACCTTTTAGATATGCATATAATTCACAAGCTCTATCCCAGTTACTAGATATGGAACCGATAGTTGGAGTAAATACAGTATATCCCTTTTCAGTTAACAGATCTTTTAAACTGTTATGTCCTCCCCAATAATTTATTCCAAAAAGTTCATCATTTCCCCATCCAAATAACCCGTGAACCATTACTATAGGATAATTATTATCTAATTTGTAAGAAGATGAACTTGTACTAGAATTTTCAGAGTTATCAGTTACAGCAAAAGATTTGGTTGAAGGAGCAAATGCTAGTAGCGTAATTGATAACATTAAAGTTAAAAAATTTTTTATATGTTTTCTCATCATAAAACCCCCATTAATTAATATTATACTGACAAGTATAATATAGCACTATTTATATATTTAACACAAAAATGTAAAATACTGTAATTAATAAAGCAAGTCATTGTACTGATTAGTATAAGTAAAAAGCTTTAAATTCCTTAAAATTAGTACGCTTTTCTTTATGTCTTCTCCAAAAGACTCCATGTATGAAAAAATTATATAAAAAGTATAGTTCTCAAAAGGAAATATTTAAGTTTATTGAACAATCGTTAAAGGTGCATTAACCATAACAAGCCTTTAATGAATCGTTGAGTGATTTCTGTAAAATGGCCTCCATTATTCCATTCTAATAATACATTTTCTTTGGACGTAAGTTGTTCTGATAATATATCATAAGTTTTTCTAGTATTATCTCCAACTATGGACATACGTTTATTTCGACTTCGCTCTTCACTATTGCCAAGAGAAAGATATACTTTAGCCTTAGAATTTGGAGGTGAATTTGAAGTTATAAATTCAATCCAGTTATCATACCATAATGAACCAGAAAGACAGCCTATTTTACCAAAGGTTTCAAATTTATAAAGGCTGTATAAAGTAGCAAGGCCAGCTAGAGAATAGCCAATAAGTATAGTATTTTCAGAATCAGCTTTTGTCTTATAGTTCTTATCCATGAAAGGTTTAATAATATTGAAAAGAACATTAAGATATTCAGAGGCATTGCCACTAAAAGCGTCCATGTTTTTTCCTAAGGCTGGTGCAGGCCATGGAGAAAAATCCTTGTTCCAATCTTTTGATTCTATGTTTAAAAGAATAAAGGAATTGCAGTCTATATTAAAATGGGGTTCGATGGAGCTTATTATTTCTTCTATATCACTTCCACCATTTACATAGACTACAGGATAATTAGCATTATTTTTATTGTAGTCTGGTGGAAGATATAATGAGCAATTATATTCATCTATGTTTAAATTTTCAATGATTCCATTCATATATTTATATTTACTCCTTAAAAGATTTTATAAAATTTGTTAGACATATTAAGTTGTAAGTAGCCAAAGCTTATTATTTTTATTGTATCATTGAGCTATAGAAAACAATATGAATTTTATGAAAAAAATAGTGCAAGACTAAAGTCATTAATCACGAATTTAATATTGCAAACAAGAAATTAACTTTTCATTTTAGGGCAGAAATTAAAAACGTTAAGTGAAAAGTTAAATTCGTGATTTAGATAAGGCATTGAAAATGCAACACTAAATTCAATTTTAGATGATAAAATAAGTTAGCTAAATGCCAAATAATGCAGTTATTTTATCATTATCAGCATATTTGGGCATCAGAAATAGGTAGCCGAACTTTCTGTGCAAGACTAAATTCCGCCTACCTTATTATTGTAATACTAAATTCTTGAACTTAGTATTTTGCTATAAGACTATGATATAAATAACACAACGGCAATGGAATGTCAATGGTAAGACGAAGAGCAGAACTGCATATAAGGTTCTTTTCAATAGTTCTATTTAGATAATTAGGAAATAGTTAAGCCACTACCTGGATCAACCATCTCAAATGCATGATAAAAATAGTTCGACTAGATTTATGTGCAAGACTAACTTCTTGTAAGATGAATTTACTATTGCAATCATGAAGTTACTTTTTCATTTTAGCGCAGAAATTAAAAATTTTTATTGACCTTGAGTTAACTCTAAGGAGTATACTTTTAATTGTAAAGATAAACGCAATAAATTGCGTGTGTAAGAGGAGGAAAAGAAATGGAGAATTTTAGATTTAATGCATATACAGAGATGCTTTTTGGAAAGGGACAAATAGAGAAGCTTCCAGAGGTTTTAAAAAGATATGGTAAAAATATATTACTTGCATATGGTGGTGGAAGTATAAAAAAGAATGGACTCTATGATACTATCCAAAAGCTATTGAAAGATTTTAATATTGTTGAATTAAGTGGTATTGAACCAAATCCAAGAATTGAAACTGTAAGACGTGGAGTTGAACTTTGCAGAGAAAATAAAGTAGATGTTATTTTAGCTGTTGGTGGAGGGAGTACAATAGACTGCTCAAAGGTTATAGGGGCAGGTTATTATTATGCTGGAGATGCATGGGACCTTGTAAAAAATCCAGCTAAAATAGGTGAGGTCTTACCAATAGTGACAGTTTTAACAATGGCAGCTACTGGTTCTGAAATGAATAGAAATGCTGTTATTTCAAAGATGGATACAAATGAAAAGCTTGGAACAGGATCACCTAAGATGATTCCTCAAACTTCTATTTTAGATCCAGAATATTTGTATACATTGCCAGCAATTCAAACAGCTGCAGGTTGTGCTGATATTATGTCACACATATTTGAACAATATTTTAATAAAACTACAGATGCTTTTGTACAAGATAAATTTGCGGAAGGTTTGTTGCAAACTTGTATAAAATATTGCCCTGTTGCTTTAAAGGAACCAAAGAATTATGAAGCTAGAGCAAATATAATGTGGGCTAGTTCAATGGCTCTTAACGGACTTTTAGGAAGTGGGAAAGCTGGAGCTTGGACTTGTCATCCAATAGAACATGAATTAAGTGCATTTTATGATATAACTCATGGAGTAGGTCTTGCAATTTTAACTCCAAGTTGGATGAGATATATCTTAAGTGATGTAACAGTTGATAAGTTTGTTGACTATGCTGTTAACGTATGGCATTTAGAACAAAAAGAAGATAAATTTGCTCTTGCAAATGAAGCAATAGATGCAACAGAAAAATTCTTTAAAGCTTGTGGTATTCCAATGACTTTAACTGAACTTGGAATAGATAAAGCAAACTTTGAAAAGATGGCAAAAGCTGCAGTAGAACATGGTGCTTTAGAATATGCATATGTTTCATTAAATGCCGAGGATGTATATAAAATTTTAGAAATGTCCCTTTAAGATAAATATAATTATTTAACAGTCTTATGAAAAAATGAGATAATAGAAAAAGTAGGAATTGGAAATCAAATTAAGTATATTTTAAAATAGTAAGAAAGAATTAAGAGCGACGATGAAAAATAAACATTAATTAGAAATATAAGAAAGCTAATTTCAAATTGTTTTATTTAGTGATACTAGGATGTATTAATTGTATATATTATCTATACAATTAATACATCCATTATTATATAACTCTCAAATAGTAAGGTAATTGTAATATAAATAGAATATATAAGGCATACATTAGAATATTAATATATAAATTTAATCAAAAATAGATAATTTATAGGTATATAATAATATGAATGCCATACAATCGCAGTAAAATGTAATATTAACTATACGGGAAATAATAATTTGTTATAGTAACAATATATTTAGCTGAATGTTATAATTAGCATATAAGCACACTATGATGTAATTTTCGTCTATAATAATACATGGAAATAACATATATAATGGCTTTTATGGGAGGATAAAGATGGATAATATGAAAGTAATAGTATGGCTGTTTCCTATGCTTTTTATTTTTCATGATTTTGAAGAAATAATTTTTATGCAATCGTGGATCTGTAAGAATAGGGGATACTTAATTGAAAGATTTCCTACCTTATCAAAAAGGTTATTACCTCATTTTGATAATATTACAACGTCATCTTTTGCATTTGGCGTAGCAGAAGAATTTATTTTGATTAGCATAATCACAGTTATTTCTTATCTTACAAATTGGTATACCTTATGGGTAGGATTATTTATTGCATTTACTTTACATTTGGTAATACATTGTATGCAAACCTTAATAGTAAGAAAATATGTTCCAGCTATTATTACAAGTATTATTTGCTTACCTATATGTATTTATATTATTATGCATATAATATTATTATTTCAGTTTGATACTATTATTTTGTATTCTATTTTAGCTTTAATGTTAATGTTGATTAATTTAGTTTTTATTCACAAAGGGATGGATATATTCAACGAATGGTTAGTTAAATATGAACGACAAAGCAAATAGAAAACTAAATTTTAGTAAAATTGGAGTTAAGAGAAGTCATTTAAGGCTTCTCTTAAAAATTTGTTCAATTATCAATTATATAATAAAGCATAATTAAAATTTATAAATAAATCTAAATGTAAATTCATATACATATTTATACAATTGTGATAGAATTATTAAAGGGAAAATTATCAAAAAATATAATATAATACATAAAATTGTAGTAAAAGTTATTATAGATATGATTTGTAATTTTACCAAGTAAAATTTAAACTATCAGTTGTGTAAGGACAGTTATTTTATGGGTTGAAGTAAATTACATGACTAAAAGAAAAAATAATTTAAAATATAAAAAGGAGTAGTATTGAATGAATTTATTTATTAATCTAGGTGTCAAAAAGAAACTAATTTCAGTATTTTTTGTTATTTGCATTTTTATAATTGCAATAGGAGCCGAAGGAATATTAAGCTCTGGAAAAATAAATAGTAATGCAGAAAGCATGTACAAAAATAATTTAATGTCCATTGAAAATTTAGGAGAAATAAAAGGTAATATTAATGATATGAGAGCTACCTATAATAGGTTGGTTTTTGAAAGAGATAAAACAAAATTGGATGACTATGTAAAGGTCATAACGGATATAGACAAGAAAAATGATCAAAGTATGAGTGCGTATGAAAAATTAATTACGGATTCGGAAGAGAAAAAAACATATGCTGATTTAAAAAGTGACTTAGCAAAATATGTTGAGATTAGGAATAAAACAATTGAGCTTGCTAAGGCTGATAACTATGATGAAGCAATCAAAATTAGTAATGGTGATCTAACTACAATTAAAAATTCTTTACTGGGGAATATACAAAAAAGTATTGATGCAAATAAAAAAGTTGCAGAGCAAGTTAATCAAAATAATACAACCCAGTTTAATAGTGTTAGAAACTTAACAATAATCTATACAGCAGTATCATTTTTTATTATTTTATTTATGTCGTACATATTAAGTAAAAATATAATGGTTCCATTAAGAAAAATAAAAGAACTTGCAGAGAGACTAGCAGTTTATGATTTTTCAAGTCCAATTTTAATAACAAGAAAAGATGAATTTGGACAAACAGGTATGGCATTAAATAAGGCACAAGAAAATGTAAGTTCTTTAGTAAGAGCAATTATGGAAAATTCACAAGATTTAAGTGCAGCCTCAGAAGAACTTTCAGCAACTGTTGAAGAAATATCCTCTAAAGCAATTACAATAGACCAAGCAGTAAATAATATTGTAACTGCAATGCAGGAATCTAGTGCTACAAGTGAAGAAATAAGTGCTTCTATTCAAGAAGTAGATTCAAGTGTTAATATACTTTCATCAAAAGCCATGGAAGGAAGTAGTAATGCAAATCAATCGAAGGAAAGATCTATGGAAGTTAAAAATAATAGTCAAAAAGCAATTAAAGAAACTAGAGCAATATATATTGAAAAGCAAGAAAAGATGCAAAAGGCTATAGAAGATGGAAAAGTAGTAGATAGTATAAAGACTATGGCAGAAACAATTGGAAGTATTGCAGAACAAACAAATCTACTTGCTTTGAATGCAGCAATTGAAGCTGCGAGAGCAGGAGAGATGGGCAAAGGGTTTGCAGTAGTAGCAGAAGAAGTTAGAACACTGGCAGAGCAATCCTCTGAAGCAGTAATAAATATTCAAGACACTATTACTAAAGTTCAGTTAGCATTTAACAGTAGTATTAGTACAGGTGGAGACATGTTAGACTTTATAAATAAAAATGTTAATGAACAATTCAATAATTATAGTGAAGTTGGTAATACATATTATAAGGATTCAGATTTTGTAAGCAATATGTCTGAAGAAATTGCTGCTATGTCTGAAGAAATTACAGCTACTGTGGGTCAAGTCAGCCAAGCAGTTCAAACCATGGCTGAAACGTCACAAAAATCAAGTGAAGGAGCTGAAATGATAAAAGACAGTATGTATGAAACCACAAAAGCTATTGAACAAGTATCTTTAACAGCACAAAGTCAAGCAGAACTTGCTCAAAAACTTAATGATATGGTACAAGAATTTAAACTTTAGTAAAATGTGAATTAAGAGAAGTCCATAAGTGACTTCTCTTTAAATTTGTCACAATATAGTAAATTGTCATATCACCATAAAAAATATACCACTTACCAGCGATAACTAACCACTTACTGTTATTGCATTTACAAGGGAAAATTCATTGAATATAATGAGATTGTGGGGAGTGAAAATATGAAAATACGAATAGAAGTGGATAATAAAATTGAGGAAAATGAAGTAATTATTAAATGTAATGAACTAAATGAAGAAGTTAAAAACATTCAAGTCGTTCTGGGTGACATGTTATCAAGTAACAAGAGCTTAACTTTTTACAAAGGTGAAACTGAGTATTATTTATCATTAGAAGAAGTTTTATTTTTTGAAACTGAAGAAAGTGGTATTTGTGCACATACCACAGACAATATTTATAACGTAAAATATAAGCTTTATGAACTTGAGGAATTATTACCAGGATATTTTATGAGAGTTTCAAAATCGACAATTTTAAATACGAATCATATTTACTCCATAACCCGCAGTTTATCATCAGCAAGTAAAGTTGAATTTCAGAATACTCACAAACAGGTGTATGTTTCAAGATATTATTATAAGCCATTAAAAATTAAATTATTAGAAAAGAGGAAGTAAGATGAAAAAAGAAAGAGTTTTTTGGGGAGTTTTATTTATAGTAGCTGGCATTTTCTTAGTTATTAGCAAACTTGGATATTTTGAAGGTGTGAATGCAATTAGTTTAATATTAACAGTTTTTTTAGTTTCAATTATTGTAAAAAGTGTACCACGTCTTAATTTTTCAGGTATCCTATTTCCAATTGCATTTATTGGGATAATATATGATAAACAATTAGGAATTACAGCTATTACACCTTGGACTATATTACTTGCAGCATTATTTGGTAGCATTGGTCTTTCAATGATTTTTAATAAACACGTTACTTTCCTTAAGCACAAGCATTTTTGTGAAGATTACAAGTTTGAGAAAATTGATGTTGAAGATGAAAGTCATGTTAGTTTTAGAAATTCTTTTGGAGAAAGCATAAAATATATAAATACAGATAAGTTTGAACAAGCAGATTTAAATTGTTCTTTTGGAGGTATGAAGGTTTATTTCGATAATGCTGTTATGAGCAATGAAACTGCGGTAGTAAGAATTGATGCTTCTTTTGCAGGAATAGAATTATTTGTACCAAGAACTTGGAAGATTGAGGATAGAACTCACGTATTTTTAGGTGGAATCAGTGAAAAGAATAAAAGTGATCAAATTAAAACAAATACTTTAATATTAGTCGGTGATATTAGCTTTGCAGGAGTAGAAATAATTTATATCTAAGGTTTAAAGATGAGGTGGTTTCTTAATTAAGATTTGAACGAAATTATTGAGATTATATTAAGAAAAGTGACTATAAATAAAGAGTAACATACATACGGGGATATGCATGTTACTCTTCATTATTTAAATATTTATGAAAAAAAGATTTTATCAATTCTATTTTTTTATTATAATTCTCTAATGTGTCAAATTAATGACAAATTAAAATTAATACATATATTTTTTACCCCAAATACATAATTCGTTTAAGATATTTTCTAAAGATTTTCCTCTATCTGAAGGGGTATATTCTACTTTGGGTGGTATTGTGGCATAAGCAATCCTATTAATAAGACCATCAGCTTCAAGATTTTTTAATTCTTGAGCAAGGATTTTGTGGCTTATATTAGGGATAGATTTTTTTAATTGACTATATCTTACACAACTAGTTTTTAGAATATGCCATAAGATTATAGCTCTCCATTTGCTTCCAATTACAGTCATAGCAAAACCTATTGAACAATTGAAATCCTTCTGCCTTTTTTCTTGATTCGGGAACTGTTCTTTATTCATATATATTTTATCCTTCTTTCCAAATGGTAAGTAGCTAATGAGAAAGTGCGTACTTGTCTGTGAGCTAATGTAAAATTATAATTAATTATATTATATATGAATATTAATTTCTATGAATTAAAAAATGACTTTTATTATAAAATGGGAGGGAAATCATGATAAGAAAATATAATTTATATCAAATTGATTCATTTACAAAAGAAAAGTTTACTGGAAATCCAGCAGGTGTTATAACAAATGCAGATGGTTTAAGTGAATTTGAAATGCAGAAAATTGCTAGAGAACTTAATAACTCTGAAACAGCTTTTATATTTTCTTCAGATAGTAATGAATATGAAGTTCATTTACGTTATTTTACGCCTATGAAGGAAGTTCCTATATGTGGACATGCGACTATTGCAGCTCATTATGCACGTGCAATTGAAAAAAGATTAGATACTTCACGGATATATCATAAGACAGGAGCAGGAATTTTACCTGTAGATATAATAAGAGAAAATGAAGATTATAAAATTGTTATGACACAAGGGGAGATTGAGTTTGGTAATGTAATTGAAGGTAGAAATAAAGAAGAACTTTTAGCAGCGCTGAATATTAAACCTAGTGATTTATTGGAAAATTATAAAATTCAAATTGTATCAACAGGTCACTCTAAGGTTATGGTTGGAATAAAAAGCATTGAAACTTTAAATGCTTTGCAGCCTAATTATGATGTACTTTCTAAGCTTAGTGAAACTCTTAAATGTAATGGATATTACGTTTTTACAGTGACAGAGGATAGTGATATTTTAGTAAATGGTAGAATGTTTGCGCCTGCAATAGGGATTGATGAAGATCCTGTTACAGGTAACGCTAATGGACCTTTGGGAGCATATCTTGTTCATTATAATCTCGTTGAACACGATGGCTCTATATTAAAATTTAAGGCTAAGCAGGGGGAAGCTATTAAAAGACAAGGAATTATTGAAGTTGAGGTGAAAATAGAAAATAATGAGCCTGCTGAGGTTAAGATTTCAGGAGAGGCTGTAATAATATTTAAATCAGAATTAGTATTAAATGATTGAAGAATTATTCGTTTAGTGCTAATATGTAATTAATTTAATAGTGAAAGGAGAAATTTTTGTGAGTGAGGTAGTTTTTAATTAAGTAATTAAATAAGAGTCTTAAAAATAATGAGAAATGTTATGAAGATATTTATGTTCAAAAATATGCTTTTTGAATGTTTATTAGTCGTACAAATAATTATTGACTAAGGCTTATACTTAATAAACACTATTCACAAAAATTCTTATTATATAAGTTCTAATTAAGAAGTTCATAATTTAGTTGGTTGCCTTACCCAACCACTCTAATATAATAATTAAATCTTAATGAAGAAAATTTTTTAGAACATATATAGAGATTAAGAAATTTATGGCTATAGGTGAATTATGTTTGCTTATGGCTTTTTTTGTGTAAATTTAATATAGGTACTATGAAGTATAGCTTATCTTCTTAACATTCATAAAATTGATTGTAGGAGAAGAAAAATGAATAATAAAACTTTAGAAAAATTACATTATGATAAATTAAAAGAAATTGTTAAAGCTTATTGTATAAGCGGTTTAGGTAAAGAACTTATAGATAAATTAACACCTAGTACAGATTTAAAGCAAGTAGATAGAAGACTTGAAGAGACTTCAGAAGGAAGAAGGCTTTTAGATGCATCTTATCATATACCGCTTGAAGGTGTAGCAAATATTAATCCATTATTAGATAAGATAGATAAAGGCGCAGTGCTGGAGCCGACAGAATTATTAGCGATTGGAGATTTTTTAAGGGGAAGCCGAAAAGTAAAATTATTTATAAAAAATAAAGAGGGATATGCTAAAACCTTAGCAGCTTATGGAGAGAACATTACTGAGTTAGAATTTATAGAGGAGGAAATTAATAAATCAATAAATGGAAGCAGAGTTGATGCAGGAGCAAGTAAGGAATTAAAGAAAATAAGAAACCACATTGATATTTGTGAAGGCAAAATAAAAGAAAAACTTAATAAATTTATTAAAAACCCTAGTAACAAAGAGTTTATTCAAGAATATTTTATAAGTCAAAGAAATGGTAGATTCACTGTACCAATAAAAGCTGGATATAAAAATATTGTACAGGGGACCATTATTGAAGCATCTGCTAAAGGAAATACAGTATTTGTTGAACCATATGTCATAGAAAAATATTCTTCAGAATTAAATATTTTAAAGGCAGAGGAAAGTGTTGAAGAATATAAAATATTAGCAACAATAACAGATATGATTTATGGAAATATTCGAGAATTAAAAATCAATATTGAGGTAATCTCAGAATTTGATATGATAATGGCAAAAGCAAAATACAGTAGAGAAATAGGTGGAATAAAACCAAAGTTAAATGAAATTGGGTATATTAATATAAAAGATGGCGTTTATCCATTAATAAGTAATCCAGTACCACTTAATTTTAAAATTGGAGATGAATATAGGAGTTTAATTATTACAGGTCCTAATGCAGGTGGCAAAACTGTTGTTTTAAAAACAATTGGTCTTTTAATTTTGGCTGTACAGAGTGGGCTTCATATCAGATGTAATATGGAAAGTGAAATATCTATTTTTAAGAAAATATTAATAGATATAGGGGATGAACAAAGCTTGGAGAATGCCTTGAGTACATTTTCCTCTCATGTAAAAAACTTAAGTGAAATATTAAGGGAGAGTAATAAGAGTACGTTATTATTATTAGATGAGATAGGAAGTGGAACAGAGCCAAATGAGGGGGCAGCACTTGCTATAGCAATTTTAGAGGAGTTTTACCAGATGGGATGTATAACTATTGCTTCAACACATTATGGAGAGATAAAAAACTTTTCGCAAAAGCATCCGCATTTCCAAAATGCTGCAATGGAATTTAAATTAGACACATTAGAACCTTTATATAAGCTTCACATAGGTCAATCTGGAGATAGTAATGCTTTATATATTGCAAGGAAAATGGGAATTAGTGAAAAAATAATAGAAAAAACTAAAGGATATATTGAAAATAAAAATTATAACTATGATACGTTGAAGGAGAGTAAAGTAAATAAAACTAAGAAGGAAATAAATACAGACTCATTCTATCAATATGAACGTGGGGATAAGATACGTTTATTAGATAAAAATTTAATTGGTATTGTATATGAAGAAATGGATAAAGACAATAATCTTATAGTAATGATTGATAAAAATAAAGAATTTATCAAAGTCAACTATAAAAGGATAAAGCTTGAGATGAAAGCTGAAGAACTTTATCCAGAAGGTTATGATTTAAACCAATTGTTTGTTGAATATAGGGAAAGGAAATTAGAACATGATATTAATAGAGGCTCTAAAAAGGTAATAAAACGATTGTTAAAAGAAGGAAGAAAAATTAAAAATTAAAATGTGCATTAGTAAATAAATATAATTATTATTTTGATAGTTTAGTAAGGAAATGAATAGTTTTGGATCGAAGAGATACTTTTAGCTAGGTATCTCTTTTTTTATTGTCTGGAAAGGATAAAACTTTTGAATTTTGAAAAGCAGTTATACCAAGGGTTAAGAGGAACTTGGTTTGTAAAAATGTGATTAAGAGTGAGCGCGGCGTAGTCACTTTTGTTTGGTTTAACTTTTGAGGCTAGGCTGTAAATTGAAAATTAATTAAAACTATTTATATTAAATTTAGTATTACGAAAGAAGTCGATAAATTTAATAATATTTAAACAATGATTTTACAAAATATGTAAAAATATTGTGATAATGTATAAGTTGTATTTAATGTATATATTGTTATTACATTATATAAATTAGGAGGAGAGTGCTATGAAAGATGCAACCATAATGCTTAGAGTTACAACAGAACAGAAGCAGGCTATAAAACGAATGGCCCGGCAGCAAGGTATGACAATTACTGAATTTATTCTATTTAATATGATGAAATCAATAAGTGAAGTTGAATTATCTAAATTAAATGGTAAGATCCCTTTGGGTTCTAATCCAAATGAGTGAAAGGAATAGGTGAGTTTGTATATAAAATATAGACAAGCAATACAATATATGCAAATATGCGTGACATAATGTTTATCTAAGTAAGGAGATGCTTGTACAAAGGCTGTATGAAAGACGTACAAAAGAATATAAAGTGTGCACTTATTTTATAAATAAATATATTTAAGGAAAAAGTGGTATAAGCGCCATAAAAAAGTAGTCTAATTGATTAAAAAGAGGAGGATTAAAAAATGAGAATTAGTGCAGATATAGGTTATAATACGACTAACTTTATTGGACATAGTATGGAAGGCTCTTTTTCGTCTACAGTGAAAGAAAAGATACATGAATTGGAAACAGCAAAATATACAGTAGAGTATAATAACAAAACATATCTAATTGGTAATGATGACGGGTTTACTAGTACTGAGCAAACTAGAGATAAAGACATTATTTTTCATATTTGCTTATATACAGCTATAGCAGCTACTATGA
Source organism: Clostridium sp. YIM B02555 (assembly GCF_022320955.1). Lineage (NCBI taxonomy): Bacteria > Bacillati > Bacillota > Clostridia > Eubacteriales > Clostridiaceae > Clostridium > Clostridium sp. YIM B02555. The sequence continues at coordinate 34,471 of NZ_JAKJJY010000024.1, forward strand.
CTTCTACTATAGATAATAATGTCAGGGTTGTAACTGGACTTCCAGCACAATTTTTTGCAGAACAAAAAGGTTCCTTAATAAAAGCTCTTGAAAATAGAAGAGTGTTTATGAAGCTTAATGGAGAAAGCAGGAGTTTTACAATTACTAAAGTCGTTGTATTTCCTCAATCAGCAGGGTTATTTCTATATGATAAATCTTTGGTGGAAAGGGATACTCTAGTAGTAGATATAGGTGGTGGCACCTTAGATATTGCGTATATGAGCAATGGACAGTTTAAAGAAGGAAGAACATATCCGTTAGGGGTAAACTCAACTTATGATGTTCTACTTCAGGAGTTGTCAAAGTATGGAGTAAACTATTCTAATCGCATGAAGGCAGAGCAAATAATTGCAGATAAAAGTATATTTGTAGAAGGTAGAGATGTGAATGTAGAAAAAGACATAGATAATATATTAAATCTAAGAGCAGGAGAAATAGTAAATGCTGTAAAGCAGGCATTTCCGGAGCAGTCAAAATATTCTAGGTTTGTTTTTATTGGTGGAGGGGCTTTATTACTTAAAAATTACTTAAATGAATATAAGGTGTTGGATGATGCTCAAATGATTAATGTTAAAACTTATGACATAATAGGTAAGAGCAAAAATGTGTAAAAAAATAAAAACTACGATTACATTAGCACCTCATATTAAAGAATTTGCATCAAAAGAAGCAAAGTCGCTCGGCTTAGATTTTTCTGCATATTTAACAATATTAATAGCTGAAAAAATGAGAGCCACAATGCTTACTTCACCAGTAAGAAATACAACAGAAGATGATAATGCAAAGGATGAAATAGCTTTAGATAACAAACAAAGCATTACAATAGATAGTGAACAGGAGAATGAAATAGATAGACTATTGCAATGGTAAAATATATAATGAAAGATGGGGGAGACCTTGGTTAGATAAATTTTACTTATGCGAGTATTTTGAAAATGATTATGTATTTAAAGTAAATAATCTAATAGCATGGTCTTCAATTTCTTAGGGGAGGGGAACTTATGAAAAGATTAATAGCAGTTTTTTTGTTTGTAGCTGTTTTTTTGACATCTATAACACTAATTCCAAATAATCAGATAGCATTTGCAGCAGGAAAAAAGGTAGTAGTTATAGATCCAGGACATGGAGCTGGAGGAAACAGCGGATATGAACTTCAATCACCAGATTCTAATATAACCAAAATCAAAGATGGTGGAGGAACTCAAGGAGTTGCAACTGGTGTTCCAGAGTATGCAGTTACCTTGAAAGTTGCAAATAAGTTAAAAGCTCTATTGGAGCAGAATAACTTTACTGTAATAATGACAAAGACTCAGGATTCAGAAGCTCCAGGGAATATTGAAAGAGCAGAGGTTGGAAATAATAATAATGCGGATTTAGTTATTAGATTACATTGCGATGGAATTGACAATCAAAATATAACTGGAGCCTCAATGCTTGTGCCAGCACCAGTTGGATATGCATCAAGTATTAGTGGAGTAAGTACTGAATATGGACAAACTATATTAGATAGTTTAGTTGCAAGTGCAGGTATGAATAATAAAGGTGTGGTTCAAAGAAGTGATATGACAGGGTTTAACTGGTCTAAGGTTCCTGTAGTATTGGTGGAAATGGGATTTATGTCTAATCCACAAGAAGATAGATTATTAAATGATGATAGCTATGAAAATAAATTAGCTCAAGGTTTATGTAGTGGAATAGTAAAATGCCTAAATAAGACTAAATTAGGTTGGAATCAAAATAATGTAGGCTGGTGGTACTGCACAGATGTAGATAATGGATATTATTATACATCAGATAATGGCTGGAAAGCTATAAATGGTCAATGGTATATTTTTAATGCTTCTGGTTATGCACTAGAAAATACATGGTATACTGATTCCAATGGACATAAATATTATTTAGATTCTGATTGCATGAGAGTAAATGGAGTAAAAGATAAGCCTAGATGGATGCATATAAATGGTTCTGATTATGCATTTAATGAAGAAGGTCAGTTATATGTAGACTGTACAACTCCAGATGGCTACAAGGTAGATAAAAATGGAGCATATATAATAGATAAAGAAAAATAAATATTAATGTTAAAAATAAAAAAATATTTTAATAATAAAAGACGTGCTGAAATGTTTTCATATAGATTTCAGCACGTTTTTTATTACATTAAGAATTTATGTATTAATTTTTTTGAATCGTTTACTGTGAAATACACGTATTTTAGGGAGGTTGACAAAAATTAATATTGAATATAGAATAAAAATAGTTAGAAACCTAACAAACTAATAGGAGAATGAGTATGGAAAAAGAAGTACACCTTGGAAAGAAAATAAATATATTAGCTAAAAGAATACATAGAGCAATTGATAAAGAAGCTTCTAAATATGGAATTACAGGGGTTCAGGGGAGAATTCTTGGCTTTATAAACCATAATTCTAAGAACAGAGATATATTTCAAAAGGATATAGAAGAAGAGCTTGATATTAGACGTTCATCAGTAACAAGCGTATTACAGCTTATGGAGAAAAATGGATTCATTGAAAGAGTAAGTGTATCTGAAGATGCACGACTTAAAAAGTTAATAATTACAGAAAAAGGAGCAAGAATTCAAAAAAGTGTATATGATTCTATTTTAGATTTTGAAAAATCATTTAGGGATGAGTTAAGTGAAGCTGAAATGAATATGTTTATTTCTTTGCTTGATAGACTCTCTAATAAGATAAGTGAATAATTGATATTTTTTTAAACTAGTAGTTAGAAACCTAACAAAAGGAGGATTATTATGATAAAAAGATTAGCTAGTTATATAGCTGAATTTAAAAGAGACACAATGTTAACACCGCTATTTGTTGCCTTAGAAGCAATAATGGAAACAATTATTCCAGTATTAATGGCATCGATAATTGATAATGGAGTAAATAAAAGTAATATGAAATATGTATGTATCTATGGAGCTATAATGCTCGGTGCATCATTTCTATCTCTTGCATGTGGTGTTTTTTCAGGAAAATTTGCTGCAAGTGCATCAACTGGTTTTGCTAGAAATTTGAGAAGAGGAATGTATTACAATATACAAGATTTTGCATTTTCAAATATAGACAAGTATTCCACAGCTGGACTTATAACAAGACTTACAACAGATGTAACAAATGTTCAAAATGCGTTCCAAATGTTAATAAGAATGTTTGTAAGAGCTCCATTTATGCTTATTTTTGCAATGGCAATGAGCTTTTATATTAATGCAAGATTGGCTTTAGTATTTTTGGGAGCAATTATTTTCTTAGGTTTCGTATTATACTTTGTAATGACAAAAGCACATCCATATTTTATGGAAGTTTTTAAGAAGTATGATGATTTGAACGCTAGTGTACAAGAAAATTTAACTGCTATTAGAACTGTAAAGGCTTTTGTCAGAGAAGAACATGAAACAAATAAGTTCTATAAAGCTTCTGAAACTCTGTACAATTTTTTTATAAGAGCTGAAAAATTAATAATAATTAATGGACCAGCTATGCAATTTGCAGTTTATAGTTGCATTTTACTTCTTTCATGGCTTGGAGCAAAAATGATTGTTGGAAGTTCAATGACAACTGGTGAACTTATGAGTATGTTTGCTTATACAACAAATATTATGATAAGTCTTATGATGATGTCTTTTGTTTTTGTAATGGTAATTATGTCAAAATCATCTGCAGAAAGAATTATTGCAGTATTAGATGAGAAAAGTGATTTAACTAATCCAGAAAATCCAATATATGAAGTTAAAGATGGAGCAATCACATTTAATGGTGTAAGTTTCTCGTATAGTAAAGACAAAGATAAGTGTGTATTGGAAGATGCTAATATAAAAATCAATTCAGGTGAAACTATAGGAATTATTGGAGGAACGGGTAGTGCAAAATCTACATTGGTCCAACTTATCCCAAGATTATATGATACAACAAGTGGAACTGTTGAAGTTGGTGGAATTGATGTTAAAAAATATGATATTGAAACTCTTAGAGATGAAGTTTCAATGGTATTACAAAAGAATGTATTATTTTCAGGAACTATAAAAGAAAATTTAAGATGGGGAAAGAAAGATGCATCTGATGAAGAAATAATTGAAGCATGCAGACAAGCACAAGCTGAAGAATTTATAGAAACTTTACCTGATAAATATGATACTTATATTGAACAGGGTGGAAGCAATGTATCTGGAGGACAAAAACAAAGATTATGTATAGCAAGAGCACTTCTTAAGAAACCTAAAATATTAATTTTAGATGATTCAACAAGTGCAGTAGATACTAAGACGGATGCTTTAATTAGAAAGGCATTTAAAGAAACAATTCCAGATACTACAAAGATTATTATTGCACAACGTATTTCTTCAGTGGAAGATGCAGACAGAATTATAGTATTAAATGATGGTAAAATAGATGGCTTTGGATCTCATGATGAGTTATTGAAAAACAATGCTATATATCGTGAAGTCTACGAATCTCAAGTGAAGGGAGCTGATAATAATGAGTCAAAATAATGCTAAGCCAAGAGCAGTTCGTGGACCAGGTGGACGTGGTGCACATGGACATGCTAAAATGAGTAAAAATTCTTTAAAGACTTTAAAAAGATTGCTGATTTACATACTAAAGGAATACAAATTTTTATTTAGTATGGTAATAATAACTATAATTATAAGTTCTCTTGCTAATGTTTATGGAACAACCTTTATAAAAGACTTAATAGATAAGTATATAACACCATTATTAGGACAAAGTTCTCCTGATTTTGGACCATTACTTGAAATGATGGCTATGATGGCGTTTGTTTATTATGTTGGTGTTATAGCAACATATGCATATAGCCGTATGATGATGTATATTTCTCAAGGATCTCTTAAAAAGATAAGAGATGATATGTTTTCACATATGGAAGCATTGCCAGTTAAATTCTTTGATACACATGCTCATGGAGATGTAATGAGCCTCTACACAAATGATACTGATGCCTTAAGACAAATGATCAGCCAAGGTGTACCGCAATTATTATCAGCAATTATAACAGTAATTGGCGTACTTATTGCTATGATTCGTTTAAGTTTACCCCTAATTGTAGTTGAAGCATTAATTATATTATTAATGTTTAAAGTTACTAAAACTATTGGTGCTAAAAGTGGAAAATACTTTGGACTTCAACAAAAGGATTTAGGTGCAGTTAATGGTTATATAGAAGAAATGATGGAAGGACAAAAAGTTGTTAAAGTATTCTGTCATGAAGAAGAAGCTAAAATTAACTTTGATAAGTTAAATGATGAGCTTTGTAATAGTGCGAATAATGCAAATAAATATGCTAATGTTTTAATGCCTATCATGGGTAACATAGGATATATAAATTATGTTTCAGTTGCTATAGTTGGATCAATTTTGGCTATAAATAGTTTTTGGGGATTTACCTTAGGTGCTCTTGCAACCTTCTTACAATTAACAAGAACCTTTAGCCAAACCGTAAATCAAATGTCGCAACAATTTAACTTTGTAATAATGGCCTTAGCTGGAGCTGAACGTATCTTTACTCTTCTTGATGAAAAGAAAGAAATGGATGAAGGCTATGTAACTTTAGTTAATGCAAATGAAGATGAAAATGGAAACCTAACTGAAGCTACAAAACGTACTGGAATTTGGGCATGGAAACATCCTCATGAAGATGGTACAACTACATACTCTAAGCTTAATGGAGAAGTAGTATTTGATGATGTGGATTTTGGTTATAATGATGAAAAAATCATACTTCATAACATAAAACTTTATGCAAAACCAGGACAAAAGATTGCCTTTGTTGGAGCAACAGGTGCTGGTAAGACTACAATTACAAACTTAATAAATAGATTTTATGATATACAAGATGGAAAGATTAGATATGATGGAATAAATATAAACAAAATCAAAAAAGATGATTTAAGAAGTTCACTTGGAATAGTACTTCAAGATGCTCATCTTTTTACAGGAACAGTTGCAGATAACATTAGATATGGTAAACTTGATGCTACAGATGAAGAAGTACATGCAGCAGCAAAGTTAGCAAATGCAGATCAGTTTATTAAGCATCTTCCACAAGGATATGATACTGTCTTAACTGGAGATGGAGGAAGCCTTTCACAAGGTCAAAGACAATTATTAACTATAGCAAGAGCTGCCATAGCAGATCCACCTGTATTAATACTAGATGAAGCAACATCAAGTATAGATACAAGAACAGAAAAAATAGTTCAAGATGGTATGGATAAGTTAATGAATGGAAGAACAGTTTTTGTAATTGCCCACAGACTTTCAACAATTAAAAACTCTGATGTAATTATGGTACTAGATCAAGGTAGAATAATTGAAAGAGGAAATCATGATGATCTAATTGAAGAAAAAGGTAAATACTATCAATTATATACTGGAGCATTTGAATTATCATAAATTTATTGATTTTAAATTTGGAAAAAATCTTAAATTTTAGATTAAATATTACTAGAATAATGTGACATTTCACAAAATACTGAAATTCGTAGATTTTAGCTTAAATAATAGACTTGAAAATATTTTCAAATACTTTAAAATAGTTATTATAACGATAATAGTATAGTGGGGTGGCAGAAAAATGGAAGTTGTTTTAGAACAATTTATTGCATCGGATAAACCAAAAAGAATTAGTAATATGTTTAAAAATTTAGCAATTGCCTTTGGAGTAATTGCACTTATGCTCATATTTGCATCACTTATAATAGCAATAGCATTAGCAATAGTAGCTGCTGCATTTTTTGTTGGAAGTTACCTTATGTATATAGATTATGAATATGAATTGTTTAATGGTGATATTACTGTAACAAAAGTGTACAATGCAAGCAGAAGAAAAATTGCTCAAAAAATTGATAGAACTGAAGTTAGAAGAGTATATTTAACTGAGAGAAAAGATGCTTTAAAAAAAGGTGCAACAGCATATTATAATAGTAATATAAATGGATTGAACATATATACTTTTGAGTTAAACAACAATAAAGTAGTTCAATTAGCGCTAAATGAAGAGATGGAAAAGATAGTTAAAATAGTTTATATTCAAAAGATGAATCGTTAAAATAATTTAAATTTTTTATACCATTAGCTTAATGCTGATGGTATTTTTTTATGCAGTCTACTTTCTGCAATTGATAGAAAACAGAAAAAAGTGGAACTGGTATCATCAAATAAAAAGATATAATAAATTCAGAACAAGAACAAATTAAATGGCTAAAACAGGAATGTTTCAGATAAAATGATTATCAAATAAAAAAATATAAAACATATTGACATATAAATGTGGAACTGATATCATAAGAACATGAAAACGATTTGAAAATAAAAATAGGAGGATATGTTATGAAAGAACAACAAGTAGCAAAAGAAATTTTAGAACACATTGGTGGAAAAGAAAATATTAAATCAATGGAACATTGCGCAACTAGGTTAAGACTGATACTTAATGACAGAAGTAAAGTTGACGAAAAAGCAATTGAAAATATAGATGGAGTGAAGGGGCAGTTTTTTGCAGCAGCACAATTTCAAATAATCCTTGGAACAGGATTCGTAAATAAAGTTTATGATGTTATAGCTGGACAAAACTCAGAGTTAGTTACAGGCAATAACAAAGAAGAAGCTTATAGTCAAATGACAATGGCTCAAAAGATTTCAAGAACTTTTGGTGATGTATTTGTACCAATAATTCCAGTATTAGTTGCAACAGGATTGTTCATGGGATTAAGAGGGTTATTACAAAACTTGGGAGTTCAAATGAGCGATAATTTCGTGCTTTTCACTCAAGTATTAACTGATACAGCTTTTGCATTCTTACCAGCTTTAGTTGCATGGTCAACAATGAAAAAGTTTGGTGGAACACCAGTTATAGGTATAGTAATAGGTTTAATGCTTGTATCACCAAGTTTACCAAATGCTTATGCAGTAGCAGGGGGAACAGCTCAGCCAATATATCTTTCTTTACTTGGATTAACTATTCCAGTTGTAGGATATCAAGGATCTGTATTACCAGCATTAGTACTTGGAATCATTGCAGCTAAGACTCAAAAGGCTTTAAAGAAAGTAGTACCAGATGTATTAGATTTAATAGTTACACCATTTATTACGTTATTATTTTCGATGATATTAGGATTATTAATAGTTGGACCAATCATGCATAATGCTGAACAATTAATATTTGGAGCAATCAAGGCCTTCATGGGGCTTCCATTCGGAATTGGAGGATTTATAATTGGAGGAGTTCACCAACTTATAGTTGTAACTGGAGTTCACCATGCATTGAACGCTTTAGAAGTTGAATTATTAGCAAGTACAGGAAAAGATGCATTTAATGCAATAATAACATGTGGTATTGTAGCACAAGGAGCAGCAGCTTTAGCAGTAGCATTTAAGACAAAGGATAAAAAGAAACGTTCATTATACATTTCATCAGCAATCCCAGCATTTTTAGGAATTACTGAACCAGCAATATTTGGTGTTAATTTAAGATTCATAAAGCCATTTGCTTTTGGATGTGTAGGTGGAGCAGTAGGTGGAATGGTTGCAGCAATGCTTCAATTAGCAGGTACAGGAATGGGAATTACAGCACTTCCAGGTATGCTTTTATATGTAAATAACTTACCTGCATACATTTTAATAAATGCAATAGCCTTTGCAGTAGCATTTTGTTTAACCTTCTTCTTCTTTAAAGTTGAAGAATAAACACCATTAGAAAATTATATATGGAAACACAGATAGATTTAGTAATTAGCATAATTACTAAATCTATCTCGCTATATAAAGATTATTATTTGAATAAAGCAAGTTATTTTCAATAACGTTGAATAATGTTATATAATAATATTAACTTAATTTATTTGGAGGATAATATGGATCGAAAAGTTACAATTCAGGATATTGCTAATATGGCTAATGTATCTAAGAGTAGTGTTTCTAGATATTTAAATGATGGATATGTAAGTGAAGAAAATTCAAAGAAAATAAGAGAAGCAATTGAAAAGACGGGATTTGAAACTAATTTTTTTGCTAAAAGATTAAAAACTAAAAAAAGTGGATTAATAGGTATTGTAATACCAAGAATTGATTCAGTTACAGTTGGAAAGTTCTTAAATGGAGTTAATAAGAAATTAAAAGAAAACGGTTATCAAGGTATTATCTTAATTAGTGAATTAGATCTTGATAAGGAATTAGCTAATATAAACAGCCTTAATCAACAAGGTGTAGATGGGATAATTATTAATTCTATGGCAATTACCAAAAAGCATATTGAATTAACAAGTAAACTTAGAATTCCAACGATATTTTCTGGGCAAAAAAATGAGTTTATTAATTATATAAAAATAGATGACTACGAAGCAGGAAGAATAATGGGAAGTTATTTTAAAGCTAAAGGTCATAAGAACATAGTATTTTTAGGTGTAAATGAATGGGATAAGGCAGTTGGAGTTGATCGTAAAAATGGATTTATTGAGGCAATAAAGGAAAATAACTCTAAGTGTGAAGTTCAATTTGTAGAAACAGATTTCTCATTTATTTGTGCATATAATAAGGCAGAAGAAGTATTAAAATATAATCCAACAGCTATAGTATGTGCTACAGATAATATATGCCTTGGGATACTTAGATATTTACATGAAAATAAAATTAAAGTTCCAGATGAAATTTCAGTTGCTGGTTTTGGTGGATATGATATAGGAAGTGTTTCATATCCAACTCTTACAACGGTAGCTTTTGATTATGAATTAATTGGTATGAAATCAGCTCAAGGAATTCTAGATTTGATTGAAGGAAAAGGGCTGGAGGAAAATAGTGATACCTCTTTAAAATTAATTGAAAGGGAGAGTGTAAGAGAGATTAAATAAATAAGAAAAGAGGAAGAGGATGCTAAACCCAAAATCATATCAAGAAGTAAATGAAGAAATAAATAACTATTATAGCATTAAAAAGAAGAATATATGGAGAAATAATTTTCATATAGAAGCACCCTTTGGTCTAATCAATGATCCAAATGGACTAAATTATTATGATAATAAATTTCATATATTTTATCAATGGAATCCTTTTGGATGTGAGCATAAAACAAAGCATTGGGCACTAGTTACAACGACTGATTTTGTTAATTTTACAAGGCCTAAAGTTGTATTAAAACCAGAAGATTGGTTTGATAAGAATGGTTGCTATTCAGGCTGCGGAGTTGTGAAAGGTGATGACCTTAAGCTTTATTATACAGGGAATGTAAGAAATTCTAATAATGAGCGTGAATCTTATCAATGTATTGCTACCTACCATAAAGATGGAACTCTTGAGAAGGAAGGCGTTATCATACAAAAGCAGCCAGACGGATATACTGCTCATTTTAGAGATCCATATGTTTTTATTAAGGATGAGCAGGATTATATGGTTCTTGGAGTTCAAACAGAAGGACTAAAGGGTAAGGCTTTAATTTATAACTCAAGAAATTCTAAAGAATGGAAGCTTCTTGGTGAGTTAAAAACTAACATGCATGATTTTGGATACATGTGGGAATGCCCTAATATGATAAAGCTATATGAGGATAAATATGCATTTATTTTTTCACCACAAGGATTAGAAAGTGAAGAATTTAAATATCAAAATATATATCAATCAGGTTATGTTATTGGGAATTTAGATCTAGAAAAGGTGGAACTTAGAAAACATACGGAATTTAAAGAATTAGATATGGGGTTTGATTTTTATGCTCCACAAGTGTTTAAATATGAAGATAAAAACATATTAATTGGATGGATTGGAATGCCAGATAAGGATTCTGAGTATCCAACTTCTGAAAAAGGATGGATTTATTCATTAACTTTGCCACGGGTATTAGAATATAAAGATAATGTCCTTTATCAAAAGCCTTTTGATAAATTAGGAGGTTTAAGACAAACTCAAGAATTGCAAATTGAAAATTATGTGTGTGATGAATATAATTTAGAGTTAAATTCTAAAGGTAAAGAAATTATGTTGAATTTAGATATGACTAAAGATGCCAAGCTGGAAATAAAACTTAAGTTTAATGATGAATATATATTATTGACTTATGATAAGAAAGCAGAAGTGTTCATTATAGATAGAACCAATATGTCTTTAGGTGGAAAAGGAATACGAAAATTTAAATTAAAAGCTGAAGAAGAATTAAAATTACATATGTTTATTGATAGTTCAGTTATTGAAATATATTATCAGGATGGGTTAGAAGTGACGACTTTAATGTACTTTCCTAAGGAAGAACAATTAGAAATTCAAATAAAAAATGATTATGAAATAAAAATCAAGGAATTAAGCATGTGGAACTTAAGGAGTGTTAGCTATGAAGAGTAATATCTTTTGTATTGGAGAACTTTTAATTGACATGGTCTGTGTTGACAATAAAGGTTTAAAGGACGGAGAAAAGTTTGAAAAAAAAGCTGGAGGAGCACCGGCTAATGTTGCAGCAAGTATTTCAAAATTAGAAGGAAACGCTTATTTTTTAGGTCAAGTAGGAAATGATTTTTTTGGTAAACACCTAATTGAGTTATTAAAAAATCTTAAAATAAACACTGAAATGACAGTGGAAGATGGAAGTACAACTATTGCTTTGGTGGGAATTGATGAGAATGGGGAGCGTAACTTTGACTTTTTAAGAGGTAGCGATGGAGCTTATTCCTTTGATAATATTGATTTATCAAAAATAACTGGTTCAGATATTATTCATTTTGGTTCAGCAACAGGATTTTTAGATGGAGAATTAAAAAACACATATTATAAATTATTAGATTATGCAAAAACTAATAATATCTATGTATCTTTTGACCCAAATTATCGTGATGCATTAATAACTCCAGATAAATTAGCTTGCTTTGTAGAAGATTGTATTAAATTCTTAAAAGAAAGTGATTTTACTAAATTAAGTGATGAAGAGCTATTATTAATAACTAAAGAAAAAGATATAGATACTGGGGTTAAAAAATTACATGAATTTGGAGTCAAAGTTGTAACTATTACTTTAGGTTCAAAGGGGACATATTTAAGTGTTGATGGGAAGCATGATATAATTCCATCTATAAAGATTAGACAGATAGATTCAACGGGAGCTGGAGATGCTTTTGTTGGAGCTGTATTGAAACAAATATCAGAAATTGAAGATAAACAAAATGTAAGCTTTGAAGAATGGAAAAGAATAGTTTCATTCGCTAATAAGGTTGGAGCAATTACATGTACTAATTATGGTGCAATAGCTTCAATGCCTACTTTAAATGAATTGAAATAGCAGATTTAAGTTAGTTGTAGAAGGGATATGCTTTTAATTAATTATTGGCATCCCTTCTGCTTTTTTTATTATTTTGTTGATGATTATAATTAATGAGCATAAAGTGAATGATATTATATTTATAGTATATGTTAGAATATTAAAAAAGAACAATTGAAATAAATTTTATTAAGAAAATTTGTAATAGGAGCTGTGTTTATGATTGATTTTTTAGAAGTGGCAAAAGAGGAAGCAATTTCAGCTATGAATAAGGGAGAAATTCCAGTAGGTGCTGTAATTGTAAAGAATGGTGTTATTATAGGGAAGGCTCATAATTTAAAGGAGACCTTAAAGGATAGTACAGCCCATGCAGAAATCTTAGCAATCAAGGAAGCATCGAATTTCTTAGGAGATTGGAGATTAAATGGTGCAGAAATGTATGTAACTCTAGAACCATGTCCAATGTGTGCCAGTGCAATTGCTCAAAGTAGAATATCTAAGCTTTATATAGGAACTTTCAATAAAGATATGGGAGCTTGTGGTTCAGTGATTAATATTACAAATAATAAATGGTTAAATTCATCTTTAGAGGTAAAGTGGCTATATGATGAAGGATGTTCCGAAATTTTGACAACGTTTTTTAAAAATAGAAGAATAGATATAATATACACCTATAAAAAGAGCAGCTATGCTGCAATACGGAACTTTCCTGCAACCAAGAACTAATTCACTTTTTGGGCACTTACTTTTTCCTTCGGTATTTGTTGAAAACATAAAGCGAATGTGGTATATTAATAACAAGTGGTATGACCACTATACCAATTTAAATGGGTGAACATATAGATGAGGTGATTTTTTGAAGTATTTAAAACAACTAATGATTATTTTAATGGCGTATTTTCTAGGTGTCATATTGCAATCCGTGTTTAATTTGCCTATACCAGGTACAGTTATTGGACTTATTATATTATTTTTAGGATTATCATTTGGCATAGTTAAAATGGAAATGATTGAAGATATATGTGATGTGTTAATATCCCATATGTCATTTTTATTTGTACCAGCTGGAGTAGGGTTAATTACATCCCTTGATATATTGAAGAGTAATGCTATATCATTTTCAGTTATAATTCTTATTTCTACTGTAGTAGTTTGGGTTGTGACTGCATATGTTGTAAAAATGTTAAGAAGGGTGGTTTCAAGATGAAGGATGTCATAGCATCTCCGGTTTTTGGAGTTTTAATTTCGCTAATTGCTTATGAAATTGGTAATTTTATAAAGCAAAAACTAAAGCTTTCAATTTTTAATCCGTTACTTATCGCAATAATAATTTTACTTATATTTTTGTCAAAATTTAATATAAAATATGAAGATTATAATAATGGTGGGCAGGTGATTTCTTTCTTTTTAGCGCCTGCAACTGTAGCGTTGGCATTACCTTTATATAAAAAGTTTTCTTTATTTAAGAAAAATGCAGTACCTATTTTAGTAGGAATTTTATGTGGTGTTGTTTCTGGAATAATATGTGTAATTGGGATTTCAAAAATATTTGGACTGTCAAGCGAACTAACAAAATCATTAATACCAAAATCTATTACAACACCTATAGGTATGGCATTATCAAATCAATTGGGAGGATTGCCTGCCATAACTGTAGTTGCTATTATAATTACAGGTATATTTGGTTCTATAATTGGTCCGTTTTTGAATAAAATATTAAAAGTAAATGATAGTGTAGCTATGGGAATTGCTATGGGGAATGCATCCCATGCAGTTGGAACAGCAAAAGCTATGGAAATAGGTGAAACTGAAGGTGCTATGAGTAGTTTGACTATTGCAATTTCAGGAATAATAACAGTAATTGTAGGACCAATAATTTGGAATTTATTTTCAACTTTTTTTAAATAAATTATTTATGGAGGGGATATTGTGATTACGAACAAGGATAATTCAAAGAAAAGCGGGGGTACATTTAACAAGTTATTAAATTCTCTTGATAATTTGTTAAATGAAGAAAAAGAGCAGAAACTAAAATTGAAACTTGGTAAAGAAATAAAAAATAGAATATTTACTGAGGAAATATTAACAAAACTTAATGAAAATGATTTTTCTGATTTAATAGATAAAGAAGAAAATGATATAACAACACTTTTTTCAAGTATATTTCCAATATTCATAAAAAAGAATGATATTATTTTTAGATTATATAAACATAAAATTGAAGTTAATTTATCTAATGAAATGAGTGATAGATATATTTACATTTTTGCTGATGGAAGATTGACTTCTGGGTTATTCCAATGCTTTACGCTTAGCGATGATGAGTATGTATATGGAGTTAAAAAAATAATTGATGTTATACCACTTTTTAGGGAAGCGATATTAAATACCTTAGAAAACTTTAAGAAGAATATAGAGATACACAACAATAAAATCGCGAAGTCAAAAAATAGAGAACCTTTGGTGGAAAAAAACTACAATGAATTATTTAATTATTTATCAAAAAAATAAGATAGTAACTTTTGAGAGGAAGATATAAGTGTTAAGTCCTGTTAAAAACCTAAAGATATATGAACTGGTAATGGAACAGATTAAAGATATTGTTAAAAAAGGTGAATTAAAGACTGGTGATAAGTTACCCTCTGAAAGAGATTTGTGTGAAAGGCTTGAAGTTAGTAGATCCTCTGTAAGAGAAGCATTAAAAGCTCTTCAAATGCTTGGCCTTATAGAATCTAAGCATGGTGAAGGAAATTTTATTAAGGAAAATTTTGAGGATAGCTTGCTTGAACCTTTATCTATAGTATTTTTGCTTCTTGGAAGTAAAGATGAAGAGGTTCTTGAACTAAGAAGAGTAATTGAACCAGAAATAGCAGCTCTTGCTGCAAAAAACATAACTGACGAACAGCTTATAGAATTAAAGAAAATAATGAATGAATTAAATGAAACTATTGATGCTGAAATAAGCGTTTCGTTAGATAAAAAATTTCATTATAAAATAGCTAAGGCTTCAGGTAATAATTTAATTTCAACTATAATGTTTTCTATATCATCTTTAATTGAGAAATATATAGAAAAATCAAAAGTTCATACTTTAAATAAAGAGTTAGTTAAAACTCAACATGAGGAAATATGGAAAGCTTTAGAAGCAAAAGACTTTGAGGCAGCTGCAACAGCTGTTAGAAAACATTTGGAATTGAATACTGATTTGTAAGTATTCAAAAGGTTAGCTTAAATTTATTTAGATAAATTTTTGAATTAATAAGATTCATTTAGGGGTATCAGAATAAAAATGAGAAGGGATTTTACTACATTACAAATTAATATATGTTGCTTAAATTGTGATAACAACTTAGACACAATAAAAAATAATAGACCATTAAGTTATAGAGTGCAAGTGGAAGTTATGATGTTTTTAAAACTATAAGTGCAATTTATATAACTATTTCATTTGTAATATATAATGAGTATTTGATTTGTTGTTTCATGTGCCTAGTTTTATATATTTATCTTTTAAATATGATAACTAATTTAAAATAGGAGATGACAATTGTGATTATTGACAAAGTATTTTACAAAACATTATTCAAAAATTTATTCTCAGATACCTTTGAATTAAAGCTTTGGGATGGAAGTTCAGAGATTTATGGAGAGGGAGAAGTTCAATTTAAGATAATCTTTAATGAACCAATTCCAAAAGCGGATATCATTAAGGATCCTTCCTTAACCTTTGGGGAAGCTTATATGACTAAAAAAATAGACATTGAAGGAAGCGTTCAAAAAGTAATAGAATCGTTATACAATAACAAGGAAAGTTTTTTAAGCAATAGTGCTAAATATGCTGCACTATTAGGTAAAGTTACAAATAATCTAAAAAACAGTAAGAAAAATATTGAGTTTCATTATGATATAGGGAACGATTTTTATAAATTGTGGCTTGATGATACCATGACATATTCTTGTGGATATTTTAAATCCGAGAATGATTCTTTGACTCAAGCTCAAAAAAATAAAGTTGAACATATTCTTAAGAAGCTTGATTTAAAAGAAGGAGAGACTTTGCTTGATATAGGTTGTGGCTGGGGTGAACTTATAATTTCAGCAGCTAAACAATACAAAGTAAAAGCTATGGGAATAACCTTAAGTAATGAACAGTTAGCTAAAGTTACAGAAAGAATAAAAAAAGAGAATTTGGAAGAATTAGTTGAAGTTAAACTAGTAGACTATAGAGAATTAAAAAATAGAAAATTTGATAAAATAGTAAGTGTAGGTATGCTAGAACATGTTGGACAAGACCATCTTGCAGAATATTTTGAAACTATAGATAGGCTATTGGTTGATAATGGTGTATCATTACTTCATTGTATAACTGGTATTGTTGGAGGCAATAATACTTGGATAAATAAATATATTTTCCCAGGTGGATATGTTCCAGCGATTACAGAATTAATTGGTGGAATGTCAGAAAGAAATTTTGATGTAAATGATGTAGAAAATTTAAGACTACATTATGGAAGAACCCTTGAACATTGGGCAAGAAATTTTGAAGAAGCATTGCCTGAGATAAGAAAAACAAAGGATGAAACTTTTATAAGAATGTGGAGATTATATTTAAATGCATGTGCAGCATCTTTTAATTCTGGAAATATAAATATCCATCAATTCTTGTTTAATAAGGGCGTAAATAATGACTTACAATGGACAAGAGATTATATGTATAAATAAAGAAATGTAATCATTATAGATATCCAAAGCAAGAATTAGACATATGCGGAACTTACCGAAATTAAACACATATTTATTACAGCGGACTAATGAAATTTTCGCTGGATGGGTTCTAAGTGGAAGGATGCACCCATTTCTGCATGTTCCTAAAGTAAATTTATGACAAGCAGAAAGTGGAACAACCTTCCACTAATAACCATCACAGCTTAATTTCATATGCCGCTTGCACAAATATGTATCTAATTTCTAGTGTAGTGTTATGATTATAATTTCTCAATGATGCATGTATATTCTATTTATAAGTTTGATTATTAAATTGGATATCTATATAATGAAACAATATTGAAACTTTTGCTAGAGTGATTTTAAGAAAATGAACATATTAGAATGATAAACAAAACTATAAGCATTCAGTTGAATTACTACTAATAATATGCTATTATAAATAAGCATAAAATTACAAATATATGGAGAGATGTCCGAGTGGTCGAAGGAGCACGCCTGGAAAGCGTGTATAGGGGCAACTCTATCAGGGGTTCAAATCCCCTTCTCTCCGCCAATGAAATTAGATAAGAGAAATGCCTGAGATCTTAGCAAAACTAAGGTGTCAGGCATTTTTTTGGTTTAAGAACTATTGAAATTTATACCCTAAACTACCGTATAAAACATCAATTTACCAAGTATATTTTTAGTATTATGGAGAATTAACAGCATCAAGTTTTTGGTCAGTATCTATATGAGTATACATATTTGTGGTAAAAGACGCATAAGAGTGACCGAGTATTTCAGAAACTACATTCATACATACACCTTTTTTACTAATTCTGATGTGAATGAATGCCTTAAGTTCTTTAGTTACTGGAACTTAAGATACTTTTGATGTTTGTATAGATAATTAAAAGTAACCATACTTGTTATAATATTTATTTATCTAAAATGGATTTTTTAATACTTACTTTTACCTTAATAATGCTATTTTAACTGCGTTTCAAATAGTTTTGTTTCTCCAGCTTTAACTTTATTAATATCTTCCCACTTAAAATTAAAACGATCTTCATTACTATTTGTAATAATCATGGGAATAATTGTGCTGCTTGCATTTTCTTTAATAAAATCTAAATCTGCTTCAACAATAATCTGACCTTTTTTAACTTTATCCCCTAATTTTATATGGAAATTAAATCCTTGCCCGTTGAGATTCATAGTTTCAAGCCCAATATGAATAAGAATTTCTTCCCCAAGAGCAGTTCTTAATGCAAAAGCATGTTTAGTTTCTGCAATTAGGATGATTTCTCCATCCACAGGTGCAAAGATTTGACCATTTGAAGGTAAAATCGCAACACCTTCTCCCATAAGTTTTTGACTAAAAACAGGATCTGGAATATCTTCAATTTTTACAAGATCTCCAGAAGCATAAGCAAATATAGATTCACTAATATTTTTGGAAAATAATTTGTTAAACATTTATGGTAACCTCCACTATAATCTTTTATTAGTTATATAAATTTTCATATATTTAATAAACATAAGCATATATGTTTTGATACTCCTGATTGCAACTACTAATTTCTAATCAAGAGTATCAATTCTATGTTATGAATCAGCTAAAATCTAACGGAGTTCATTCCAATATCCTTTGTTTGCTTCTATTAAATCTTTTAATAATTCTTTAGCAATATTAGTATTTACAACTGCACGATTTAATACGAGTGCCTGCAATGCCTTTTGATAGCTTCCTTCTAAGCATGCGTCTACTGACAATTTTTCATACGCATATTGGTTTTCGATAAGTCCCTTGTAAAAAGTAGGTACACTTCCTACTGCTAATGGTTCAACACCATTATTTCCAACACGACATGGGACTTCTACCATCATTTCAGGTGAAACATTTTGAATAGCTCCATTATTTTCTGTTATTGTTAGAAAAATTTCATTTGTGTTATTAGCAATTGCTGTTGCTAAATCAACTATATATTCTGCATGACATCCTACGTCACTAGTTATTTCATATTTAGTGCCACGTATTTTGCCTAAAGATATAATTTCATGCAGTCTGTTGTAAGTTTCTTTTTCATTTCCATCCATTACTTCATTAGCTCTAGTGTATTCTGGATTTTCTTTATCTCTCATCTTTTTTGGATATAAATAATATTGTAAATATGTGTTTGGCAGATATTCATCATAATCATTAATCATTTGACTCATGAATTCAAATGTTGCTTTCCATGAAGGTTCTTGGAAAAGAGGCTCAGTCTGTACATCTACTGGAGTTTTTAATATTTCTCTTAATTTAGGTAAATAATCTTCTCCAGTCCTTTTATCTAAGATATGTGTAAACCAACCAAAATGATTTAAACCAAAATATTTTGGTTCTAAATCTCTTCTCTTTAATCCAAGCACACTTGCATAAATGTCCATAATTGCAATTGGCATATCACAAATGTTGATAATACGATAATCCCCAGGGAATACTCTTTTTGTTGCTTCTGCAACAATTGCAGCTGGGTTTGAATAATTCAAAATCCAACATTCTGGAGAATAAGTACGAATATTTTTTATCAAATCAATAACAGCAGGAACACTTCGTAATCCATAAGCAAATCCTCCAGGTCCACATGTTTCCTGACCAAGACATCCATGTTTTAATGAAATCTTTTCATCTTTTTCACGCATTTTTAATCTTCCTGCACGAATTTGCATAAGTGCAAAATCTATGTCTTTAAATGCTTCTTTTTCATCAGTAGTGTATATAATTTCTTCTAACTCCGGATAATATTCCTTAAATAATATTTCAGCATATTTTCCAACTATATTTTGGCGTTCGCTTTCATTATCATATAAGACAATCTTCTTTAAAGGGAATCTATCCTTTTGGTTACATAACATGGCAAGCATATCTGGTGTGTAACGGCTTGCTCCACCAACAATACAAATTGAATATTTTTTCATTTTACATTACTCCTTTTTTATGTTTTGTTTTTTTATGTTTAATACATTAACAAGTTTTTCTTTTTCAGATTCTACAGTCATTCCAATAATAATCTGTACGTTGCTTCCTTTAATAACAACACCCTTTTGTTTTCCTTTACTAATTATTTCTTTATTTACTTTGTTGATGTCAGCTACATCAATTCTTAAACGTGTAAAGCAGTTGTTTACTTCTACAATATTTTCTGCACCACCTAGCCCTTCAATAAATAATTCAGGATTTTGATTATCAGAACTATTATTTGTAGAAGAATCATAGCTTGTCTTATTATTAAGAGGTTCCTCTTCTCTACCAGGTGTCTTAATGTCAAATTTTTTAATTAAGAAAACAAAGGTGAAGTACCATACTATAGCCATTACAATACCAACGGCAAAGAAAATGTATATCTTAGATAGTTTTGGATCTATAACAGAATTACAAACTATAGTATCAAGTAAGCCATAAATTGAATAGGTTCTTGAGCCCAATACCCAAAGCAGCATTTCTGAAAAGCCTGTAAGTAATCCATGTACTAGCCAAAGTAATGGTGATATGAAAAGAAATGCGAAATCAAGAGGTTCTGTAATACCTGCTACCATTGAAACGAAGAGTGCTGGTATAAGCAAGCCTTTTACAGTACTTTTATTTTCTGGCTTTGCAGTTTTTATCATAGCAAGAACTATACCTAAGCTTGCAAAGATTTTTGCAAATCCAAAAGTAGCAAATCTTATTGAAGGATCAATAGCTGTCAAATTAGCACCACTACCCATTTCTGCATAGAAAATGTTTACAGCACCTTGTACAGTATTACCGTCAATTTGGGCGGTTCCTCCAAAACCAGTGAAACAAAATGGCATCCATAACAAATGATGCAATCCTGTTGGAATTAAAAATCTGTTACCAAATGCATATACAAATACGCCTAATGCGCCTGCACCTTTCATGAATACTGATAAGCAAGAAATGCCATAATTCATAACAGGCCATACATAACTAAGCACAATTGCTAATATTAAAGTAATTGGTATCATAATTATAAATGCAAATCGTGATCCACCGTATACTCGAAACATTTCTACAAATTGTATATTAGATACTTTATTAAATACATATCCAGTGATGCATCCGAGTATTATTCCTAAAAATACATTCATGTCTACTACCTGGAACCCTAAAACAAGATTTTGTCCAGTTCCAAATAACCCCATAGCACCAGGCTGAGCCAGCATATTTTGTGAAGTAAGCCATGCATTGTTTCCAGCCAAAAAGATAATGTAAACAATAAGACTAATAATAGCGGCATCTACTTTTTTTGTTTTGGCAAATGCAGTTGTTAATCCAACACAAAAAATGATAGAAAGGTTATTTAGCATAGCATTCATCATGGTCTTTAATAAAGTTCCAATAAAAATAACAAATGATGGCATAAAACTGAGTTGCATTATGACAGCAATAGCAAGACCAGTTCCCATAATTGCTAAAAACATTACAGGTTGCACTGCAGCTTGTGAAAATTTTTGACTTAATGATAATAATTTTTCTTTCATAAATATGTACCTCCTTTTATTTGTTTTTAGCATACTCTAGATTATATATAGTATCAATGGATTCACTACTTTTATGATAATGTTTACCTTTAGTGAAAAAGTTCACTGAGCCGCAAATATAAAAAGGGCTGTTAATAGAGTGTAGTGTAAAGATTTTTACACAATAATCTACTTTTAACAGCCCTTTTATAGCATGGCACCGTATTTAATTGAGTTCATAAGTGCTAGTTTTTTTGGGTGATAAATATTTATTAGAATATTTGCTTAATACTAATTCTAATAATATTATTAAATTTGAAGTGAAAAAGTTAGGTATATAATGTTCCTTATCTGATTTTATTCCAGCAACTTCTATTGTCATATGAGCTATTTTGCCCAATGGAGAATCCTTAGTTGAAGTAAAAGCTACAACCTTAAAATTATTCTCAATAGCTACGTTAACCTTTTCAAGAATTTCTGACCTTACCCCAGAATAAGAAAGGAAAAAATAGAGTCCGGATTTATTTTTGTTAAAGGCTTCGTAATGATAGCTGCTAGCTGCATCAAATCCAAATGATAATAATTTTTGTAAATAATATTCCTTAGCGCTATCACAAAAGCCTAGAGAATCAATATAAATTCTTTTTTCTCTATATTCTCTTAGTAATTCTACAAGCATATTAATATGAATTGTTAAAGAATCACTTTTATATGTATCAACAATATTATCAGAAAAGTCTAACTTAAGTGCATGATTAGTAGATGCAAGAATGGTATAATACATTTCACTATATCCACTGTATCCAAATTTTTTTGATAATTTTATAATTGCTGATTTTGAAACAAAACATTCCTGTGCTACTGTATTTATACCAACTTTTTCATTTCGGCTAATATGATCATGTATTTTATTCAGAATTATCTTTTCAAGATCTGAGAGATTTATATTACTTTGCATTTTAAACACTTCCTCTCTGTAAAAATAATGCTCATAAAGTTAAATTTTCTTTTAGTATATCATTATGATTAAGTTAAAATCTACATATCAAACAAAAAGAGTGTTAACAGATAATTATTAAATTATTCAAGCTGTTTCTAACAGTTTAAATAATTTAATAATAAAAATATTATAAAACAGAGTATAAGAAAAATGAGAAATCAGTCACACGATATAGCTGTAACAAAGATGCTGATGTTGAACTGTATGTTTTATATAAAGAAAATTTAATATAAACTAATAGAAATTTACCACTAGAGATTGAAATAAAACATATCTTTTGTAATCAAAATTGTAATCAGATGATGAAATAAAAGTCTATAGATGTTGAAAATACTGGAGTTGTAGAAATGATGAGAAAGCTTTCAAATCCCCTTCTCTCCGCCACTAGTGTTTTGAACGCTTCCAGGTGTGCTCCGCTTTAAGGATGTATGAAAATTAAGTCACACGTTTTTTATTGAAAAATATTCAAAACGTGTGATTATTTTTTTATGTAATTGATAATTATGATATTTGGATATATGAGATAAGTATACATCTATTTTTTAAACATAAAAAGTTTGAGAAGGAAGAAGAAAGCAGAATAGCTTTTATTGTTGGAGATAATTGTTCAAATGAAATTATTAAATTCTTCATATTCGTATTTAATAATGTATTACATGTATATACTGGCAGTACAATCTATACATGTTTTTATTTAGTAATAAAATAAGTTTATTTTTAGTTAAAGCAAAATTGCATTTGTCAAACCCAAATTTATTTTTCCCTACAAGTAGATAATTATACTTGATTTTACAAAATTCCCATATTAGGTACAATATATAATATAACTACTTAGGGGGATGAATAAATGAAAAAAATATTAAGCATACTACTATGCAGCTTAATGATGTTTGTATTAATTGGATGTGGAGGATCTGCTAAAAAGCTTACAGCTGAAGAATATGGAAATAAATTAAAAGAGTCTGGGGTTGCTATTGAAAATGTAGAAGTGACAACTGCTGAAAATGATAAAAACCAACTATTAGGAAGACCAAATCAATATACGTCTAAAATTAATTTTACGAATGGATCTATTGAAGTTTTTGCTAATAAAGAAGATGCTAAAAACAGAAAAGAGTATATTGATGGCATAGGTAAAAAAATGCCACTAGTAGCTGAATATAGTTACATAAATGATGCTGGTGTATTATTAAGACTTGATAAAAAGCTTACTCCAGATGATGCAAAGAAATATGAAGATACATTCATGAAAATAAAATAAATTAATGCAGCTAGAGTTTAATGCTCTAGCTTTATTTTATCTATATATTAATGTGGTAAATTTTTTTTATTAAAAGTAAAAGTATACTATTAATGACAATAACATCGTGAAGATATTTGAAAGTAATAATCGCGCGAAGGTGTAGAAATACAACTCTTCTAGCTTATAATTTTTTGATTTGCGCCTGGAAAGTGTGTATAGGGGCAACTCTATTAGGGGTTCAAATCCCATTCGCTCCACAATGTATCGTTAAGTGCCTATCTAACTTGTTTAAGAGATATAAACGATAGGATTAAGGAACACGCTTTTTTAGGAAATTTAAGAGAGCGTGTTTCTTGCGTTTGTTCAAAAATAGCTTTTTGGAGAAACGTGATTATTTACGGAAAATATACGAAACGTGTTTTTTATTTTCCCTTTATGTAAAATATTTGACAATAAATACATATCGTGTACAATTATAATAGAATATTCTAAGGGAGGAAATAATAATGAAAAAGAAAATAATTAGCGTTTTATTGTGTGCAGTAACTGTATTAAGTTTTGTTGGATGTGGAGATACTAAATCTAATGATTCATCAAAAGAGGCAGCAAGTGTTTCAAATACTAATTCTAATGATAAAAAAGATGATGCAAAAAAAGAAGAAAGTAAAGTTCTTTTTGAGGATGAATTCGCTAAAGTTACTTATACTGGGATAGATAGAGATGCAACTATTGGTCCACAGATAAAAGTTGAAATAGAAAATAAAAGCGACAAAGATATTACAATACAATTAAGAGATGTTTCAGTTGATGGAACTATGATGGATCCGATTTTTAGTGCTGATGTACTAAAAGGCAAAAAAGCTAAAACTACAATTGATTTAATGAAAGATAAAGTAGATAAAAACTTTAAAGCTATAGAAGGTAAATTTAAAATAATGCCTAAAGATGATGTTGTAACTACATTAAAAGACGAACCATTTAAAATTAATTATTAAATTTTAATATAAGCTGGGATTTAATCTCCTAGCTCTACTTTTTTACCATAAATTAAATATTTATAAATTAATTGTTACAATTGACAATGAGATGAAATAATGTACAATTATCTTATATATATAAGAAAGGGGAAATAATAATGAAACATTCTAAAGCACTGTTAGTATCAGGGATATTGGGGGCCTTATACGCTATATATCTAATAAGCTACTTTAGTGGAGTTATGACAAAAGGTTCAGGGGATGCACAACAAATTGGGGGAGCAATAGCTACTGCTTTAGTTACTCCACATATGATATTGGTTGTATTGGCAGCAATTTTTAATTGGGTTGCATATTTCACTAATAAAAGAGGATTTGCATTAACAGGAGGGATACTATATTCTGTAGGTGGGGTAGTATTTATATTATATCTAGTATTTGTAATCCCATCATTGGTATTAAGTTTTGTTGGTTATGCAAAACTTAAAAAGATCAATGAAATTAATAGTCAAGCAATAAATAGTGTAACTCAATAAAATTTTAATTAATGAGGCCAGAAGTAATTTCTGGCTTATTTTTTGTTTATAAGTAAAATGAAAAATATATTACCTATTTAGAAATATTTACAGCAATGTATTGAAGTTGAAGTTACACCATTTCACTTTTTTCATTAAGTTTACTATACATTCTTTCTTGTTGCTTTGTGGTAAATTGAAAGTATATTTCAGTATTAGATATAGCTTTATGTCCTAACCACCACTGAAGTTCTTTTATATCCATATCTGATTCAGCTAAATGAACTGCAGTAGTATGTTTCAATGCATGAAAATGATGCTTGGTTTTGTCAGAAATATTAGCTAAAGAACAATATTTTTTCATCAAATAGTCAAGGGTTTGCCTTGAGATAGGCTTACTTTTTTGGCTTTTGAATAGAAAATCAGATTCATCAGTTATATTTGTTTCAAAAATATAGCTATCTAAAATTTGCTTGGTTTTTTGGTCTAATCTTATAGTGTTATTGCTACTTCCTTTTAGTCTTTTACAATAAAGTTCACCTTTAGAATTATTATAATTTTCGAATTTTAATAATGAAATTTCAGAAGCTCTTAAACCACATCTATAAGCAATTCTAAAAATAGCTAGATTTCTTGTTTTATGTGTATCGAAAGAGTTCTCTATTGAGTCGAAGAGTCTCGTTGCTTCGGATTGTGTTAAATATTTTATTCTTTCACTAGAATTATTTTTCAAAATTAACCTCCTTATGATAAAATTAGTCAATATATATTTTTTGAACTGTTTTATTGTAACATATAATTATTTTAAAACCAATTATTTTTGAAGAAAGTACATAATAATCATCTTAGAATAGGATATAGAAGGATAGTTATTTGATAAATAGTTTAGTCCCAATTAACACATAAAACTTTTTCAATAAAGGTTCTTGTAATATATGTATCAAATTGGCTGCCTGCATTTAGTTTTAGTTCATTTACGGCATCTTCAATATCTAAAGCATTTCTATATATGGTGTCAGTTGTCATCGAATGATAAGCCTCGGCAACATGTATAATTCTCGAAAAGAAAGGTATCTTATTGCCCTTTAATCCTTGTGGATAGCCAAGACCATCGACTCTTTCATGATGATATAATACATAGTTAGCTATATTTCTATATTCATTTAAATAGTTAAGTATTTTATATCCGATTTCAGAATGACGTTTTATTTCATTTAATTCAGACATAGTAAGTTGATTAGGTTTGGATAATATATCGCAATTAATTGCTATTTTACCGACATCATGAAATAAGCCTGCTAATTCAAGTTTTCTTATTTGATTTGTACTTAAACCTAATGCAATGCCTAATTTCTTGCAAAGTAAACTCACTTCTCTTCCATGAAAATGTTGGACTAAACTGCTATCATTTAAATTTGAAGTTAAATAGTTTAATAATTTAGATTCAAAAATATCTCTATTAAGAAGTTTTTGACTATACATAGAATTATCAGCTTTATTGCATATTTTATTTAATGTTTTATAAGAATTATATTTTGTTGCTGTGCCAAATGAAGCAGATAAAACACTTTTCTCAATGGGATTATTTTGTATGTAGTCGTTTATATTGTCTATGAGCTGTTTCGATTGTAGAGAATTTGTATTTGGAAGTACTATGTGAAACTCATCCCCTCCGATGCGAGCAATAACAGCTTCTTCTTTACAAAATATTTGCAGAATTTCACCAAATGTTTTTATAAGTTCATCCCCAGCCACATGACCAAATACATCATTTGTAAATTTCAACCCATTCACATCCGACACAATAATGGAAATTGGATAATTATTTTTGATATCCATGTGCTTTAAATTTTCTTCATAGAAGCGTCTGTTATAAAGTCCGGTTAATTCATCATGATAGCTTAAAAATAAACTTCTGTTTTCATTTTCTTTTAGTGTAGTGATATTAAGTGCAAAAGATGTTAATCCAACAATTGAATTCTTTTTTGATATTAATGGTGAGTAGTAACTTTGCCAATATAAATTTGAATATTTATTGATAGTAGTGAAACTCTCGCCATTAAAGATTTTATCAAAATCACTTTTAATACCTTCTTTATTAGTACCATTTTTAATAATATCAAATATATTCATACCAATTTTTATTTCCTCTTTGTATAAAAGAAAAATAAATTCTTTATAAATATTATTAAAAGCAATATAACGATAATTTTTGTCCAAAGAGAAAAACATGAGTTCCTGTGAACTTTCTAAAGCTGATTCGAGTAAGATATTTGAAGATTGTAACTCATTTTTTGATTTTAATAATTCTAGAATTCTTTTATTAATAAAAAAGTAACTTATTAATAAAGCTATGAATATAAATAGTGAATTGGTAATCATATTTACAGTTAAAGTTAGTGACTTATTGGAAAAGAAAAAGACCGTTATCATATAATAATATATAGGAAATATAATTAATGATAAAAAATATATATAAGTTATACTAAGGGCCAAACTATTGATATCTATTTTATTTCTAAAACGAAGTTTTTTTAGAGACGTCGAATAATATTCTAATATTTTGGTTACATCGAAGTTGAAAATTTTCATTAGATATGATTTATCCTCCTTTATGAAACTGACATTATTATATGATTTTACAAAAAGAATGACGTATTTTATGAAAATGATACAAAATAGTTATTTTGTATTGTTTCAGTATAGCATAAAATTGTATAAAATCCAAATATTATTAATTTAAGAATACTATTAGCTAATTATTTGCTCAGAATCTTATCATTTTTAATTTTTATCCAATAATAGACAGTTACAATTTTACATTTATTTAAAAATTATATATTTATATATACATTAATAGTACAAAATAACTATTTTGTACTATTAATACATATTGAGCGTTTTAATAGTGACGTATAAGCCTTTTGAATTAATATTTAATGAATATATAAGAGGTGTGTAATATGCATAATTTATACAACATAAAGAATGAAGAAATATTGAGTCGCGCTATTGAGGGAGGAGATTTTGGAGTTTTAGAATGGTGTATAAACAAGGGTGAAATGATAATTTATGAAAAAGTGCAAGAAATAGTTGGGTGTAAATTTGAAAATATTAGTAATATGTTTGAATTCATAGAAAGTATTGCATATGAAGAAGATAAAATATTAGCAATAGAAGAATTTAATAATTATATTAAAGGTTTGTCAACCTTATATAGAAGTATATTTCGAATTAAAACTCAAAATGGAGAAGTGAGATGGATTTTTATTAAGGGTAAAATAATTAAGGGTAAAGCTGAAACGTACGATTTATTTTCGGGAATAATAGTTAATGTCACGGAAGACAATGTATTTGAAGGATGCGATAGCTTAACTAAAATACCAAATAGGATCTTTTTTTTGAAAAAATTAAAATATTCAATAGAGAAAAATAAACATAATAATAAAAAAGGTGCATTAATACATATTAATATTGATAACTTTAAAACATTGAATTATAATCTGGGCAATGTTTTTGGAGATTGCGTTTTAAAGGTTTTTTCTCAAGCAATTAATGAGTTGGTTTCTGGAATTGGTGAATTAGGCAGATTAGGTGGAGATGACTTTGGTTTGATAATCCATCAATTTAATTACATAAAGGAAATAGAAGAAGTATGTAACAAAATTCATGAACGACTTAATGAACCATTTGAAATCAATGGAGATTCGATTTTTCTTACAGTGAGTTTAGGTATAGCGGTTTTTCCACATGATAGTTCAGAAATAGATGAATTATTAAAATTTTGTGATTTTGCGAGATATAAATCGAAACAAATTGGAAAAAATAAATGCTTCTTTTTTGATAAAAAAATATCAGAAGAGTATTTTAGAAGAGCCTTAATTGAAGTTGAACTAAAAAAATCAATAATAGATAAAGAATTATCTATTTGTTATCAACCACAAATAGATTCTTTAAATAATAGAATTATTGGAATTGAAGCACTTTTGCGATGGAAGAATAATAAACTTGGAAATGTTTCGCCAGATGAATTTATTCCAATTGCTGAAAGTAGTGGGTTTATAGTTCAGATAGGAAAATGGGTTTTTGATGAGGTGTTAAAGGATGTAAATGTTTGGCAAAACAGAGGGTACAAATTTAATACAATATCAATAAATGTATCTCCAATACAGATAAAAGAAAGTGATTTTATAGAAAAGGTATTGTCTGGATGCTTGAAAAATAACATTAAACCGTCAATTATTGAATTAGAAATAACAGAAGGAACTTTAATGCAAATTAGTAAAGAGAAGATAGAAGAATTAAAGGAACTTATGAATAATGGAATAAGTATTGCTTTAGATGATTTTGGAATTGGATATTCCTCGCTAAATTATTTAACTAAATTGCCAATTAGTACACTGAAAATAGATAAATCATTCGTTGATGATATTAAAAATGAGAGTAATCAGGCGGTGATTAGATGTATAATTGAATTATCTAAAACTCTAAAATATAAGATAATTACTGAAGGTGTGGAGACAAAGGAACAACTTAATTTACTAAAGGAATTAGGCTGTAATATTATTCAAGGTTACTATTTTAGTAAGCCTTTGCCACAAGATGAAATTGAGGATTTACTTAAATTATATGTTGTCTAAACAACATAGTTTTTACTTGATTAATAATATTAAAGGATTATTTTAAATATTGATTATGCGGGTTATACTAGAATGTCGCGAAAATATGTAAAAGTATTCAAAGTTGTTATGATACCATGTCTTGTATTCTTCTACGTAACATTTTTTACGAATAAATTCCATCATATATATATTTCAAAATTTGAATTTGTGAGCAATGGATATTATTAGAACTAATTATTCTGCTTATTCCATTTGAAGAAGAAATTTATTATAAACTTTTTGTTATACTTGAAGGTCTTGGAAGAGTTTCATAAATAGTAAGGAAAATTAAATGGCTTAAAAATAAATTATTAACAGAGTATGATATAAACTTATCTGATAGATTAAAAGAAGTGTGCTCAAAATATATTACTTTAAATATTGAAGATAATTAGCAGAGTTGAAAGATTATATAATCTATAATATTTTAAAAACTTTTATGGATTATATAGTTTTTTTTGGTTAGTGGATACTTTATATTAGAATTTGGCTAGAATCAAATGATAAAATTATAGTAAAAGTAATAGTGTTATAAATAAAGTGGTAAAATTATATAGAGTAATTATTAGAGAGAGGAATGGGGTTAGGTGGATATATTTGTGGCGAGACAGCCTATATTTGATAGGAATAAAGAAGTTATTGCATATGAACTATTATATAGAAATGGATGTGAAAATTTCTATAATGGTGTTAATGGAGATGAAGCAACACTAAGTGTTATAACGAACTCGTTCTATAATTTTGGTATTAAAAATATAGCAGATAATAAAAAAGCTTTTATAAATTTTACAGAAGAATTGCTCATAAAGGAAATACCAACACTACTTCCATGTGAACATGCAGTAGTAGAAATTTTAGAAGATATAGAACCAACTGATGAGGTATTGTTTGCCTGCAAAAAACTCAAAGATAAGGGATATACATTAGCACTAGATGATTTTATTTATGATGAACAATATATTAAATTTATAGAATTTGTGGATATAATAAAAGTAGATTTTAGAATTACAAAAGGATATGAAAGGAAAAAGATATTTGAATTATTAAAAATAAACAATAATATAAAGTTCTTAGCTGAAAAAGTTGAAAATAAAAACGAATATAGTGAAGCCTTAGAACTTGGATATACATATTTTCAAGGTTATTTCTTTAGTGAGCCAATAATATTATCAAGAAAAAGTATTCCAGCAATTGAAAGTACAGCCTTAAAAATTTTGAAATTAATAAATAAAGAAGAGTTTAATTTTAGTGACTTAGAAAAATTAATAATGAGAGATTTGGGAATATCATATAAGATAATGAAGTTAATTAACTCTTCAATTTATTATATAAGAAGTAAAGTAAGCTCAATACGACAAGCAATTACTTTTTTAGGAGAGAAAGAAATAATAAAATGGCTTTATGTTATCTTATTAAACGACCTAAAAGGAAATTGTGCAAGTGAATTATTGAAAATTTCATTACAAAGAGCAAAAGTATGTGAGTTCATATGTAATATGAGCAAATATAAAGAAAGAATTTTTTCAGCATATATGACAGGATTGTTTTCAGTAGCAGATGTTATTTTAAATTGTCCTATTAATATTATAGTTAATGATTTGTGCATAGTTGATGAAATTAAGAATGGTTTAATTAAAGAAGATGATCCTTTAAATAAAATGTTGAAATTAGCTATTAGCTATGAAAAAGGCCAATGGGAAAATGTTATGTATTATGCAAAAGAAATTGACATAGATGCCAGCAAAATGTCAGAAATATATATTGAAGCTGTAAAATGGGCAGATAATATATACTAAGATAAGCAATCTTTAATAAAAAAATACATATGTTAGCTGCAAAAATAAATTTATTATACGTATTAATTACGTCGCAATATATTGACTAAAATTTATATAAATGCAGAAAAATGAATTTATTAAAAAAAATAATTTCATAATTAATAAAATAAAACGACTCGTTGTTAAAATAAAATAATGTAAAAATTAATATAAAAGATAAATATTATGTATCATATGCGCTGAAATGTGATATAATCTATATATTGATTTTTTGAAGTGTAATTTTTATAATTACAATATTTTAGTTGTGAAAATTGCAATAATATTATACTTGAATATTTTCTTTAATAGAAATATTTTATTAGATATTTTAGTTAATAGTTCTATAATTAGCGTTTTCTATAATAATATACGTTTTTAAAGCAATTTAATTATAGAATTATAAATATATAACAAAGGAGTTGTATTTTAATTGGGGAAAAAATTTAAAAGAGTGTTAGTTGCTAATAGAGGCGAAATAGCAATAAGAATTTTCAGAGCATGTCATGAACTTGGCATAAGAACAGTGGCTATATATACTGAAGAAGATAAGTTCGCATTATTTAGAACTAAGGCTCATGAAGCATACCAAATAGGGAAAAACAAGGGGCCAGTTGAAGCTTATTTAAACATTGATGAGATTATAAGTCTTGCACTTAAAAAGCATGTAGATGCAATACATCCAGGGTATGGATTCTTATCAGAAAATCCTGAGTTTGCAAAAAGATGTGAAGAAGCTGGAATAGAATTTATAGGGCCAAAATCAGAAATGATGGATAAATTGGGGGATAAAATCAAATCAAAAATAGTAGCTAAAGAAGTTGGTGTGCCAGTAATACCAGGGGTAGAAAAACCTATATCTTCTGAAGAGGAAGCTTTTGAAATTGCTAAAATGTGCGGTTTTCCAGTAATGATTAAGGCTGCTGCTGGTGGTGGCGGTAGAGGTATGAGAATAGTAAGAGGTGAAGAAGAACTTCTTGCTGCTTTTAGAAATGCCAAAAATGAAGCAAAAAAAGCTTTTGGTAATGATGATATGTTTATTGAAAAATATATTGAAGGACCAAAGCATATTGAAATACAAGTATTGGGAGATAAATTCGGTAATATTGTTCATCTTTATGAAAGAGATTGTTCTATTCAAAGAAGACATCAAAAGGTTATCGAAATTGCTCCAGCATTATCTTTAACTCAAGAAAAACGAGAAGAAATCTGTGCTGATGCACTTAAAATAGCTAAGTCTGTAGGATATAGAAGTGCAGGAACTTTAGAATTCTTAGTTGACATGCATGGAAATCATTATTTTATTGAAATGAATCCAAGAATTCAAGTTGAACATACAATTACCGAAATGACTACAGGTATAGATATAGTTCAAAGTCAAATATTAATAGCAGAAGGATATGAGTTGGGTTCTAAGGAAGTAGGAATTTATTCTCAAGACGATATAAAACCAAGAGGATATGCAATTCAATGTAGAATAACTACAGAAGATCCTGCAAATAATTTCTCTCCAGATACAGGTAAAATAGATGTTTATAGAACTGGATCAGGATTTGGTATCAGACTTGATGGAGGAAATGGATATAGTGGTGCGATAATTAGTCCATATTATGATAGCTTACTTGTAAAGAGTACTGCATATGCAAGAACTTTTGATGATGCTGTAAGAAAATCTATTCGTGCAATCAAGGAATTAACAATCTCAGGAGTTAAGACTAATGTAGATTTCTTAATTAATGTACTAAATAATGAAAAGTTCAAAAAAGGTGAATGTGATACTAACTTCATAGCTGATAATCCTCAATTATTTGATATTACAGCAAGAAGTGACGAAGAATATAGAATTTTAAAATTCATTGGAGAAAAAGTTGTAAATGAAACTAAAGGAAAGAAAAGGGAATATGATGTGCCAGATATTCCAATTATAACTTCTTTGGATGGATTAAGTGGCACTAAGCAAATATTAGATGCACATGGGCCTGATGGTGTAGTTAAATGGATAAAGGATCAAAAGAAACTGCTTCTTACAGATACAACAATGAGAGATGCCCAACAATCCTTAATGGCGACTCGTGTTAGAACTCAAGATATGAAAAATATTGCAAAGGCAACAGCTGTTTATGGAAATGACTTATTTTCACTTGAAATGTGGGGAGGAGCTACTTTTGACACTGCTTATAGATTCTTAAAGGAATCTCCATGGAAGAGACTTGAATCTTTAAGAAAGAGAATTCCAAATGTTATGTTCCAAATGCTTATTCGAGGAGCAAATGCAGTGGGATATAAAAACTATCCAGATAATGTTATAAGAGAATTTATAAAAGAATCAGCAGAAAATGGAATAGATGTATTTAGAATTTTTGATTCACTTAACTGGTTAAAGGGGATAGAAGTATCTTTAGATGAAGTTCTAAAATGTAATAAGGTGGCAGAAGTTGCATTATGTTATACTGGTGATATTTTAGATGAGACTAGAGATAAATATAGCTTAAAATATTATGTAGATAAAGCTAAAGAAATCGAAAAAATGGGAGCACATATCCTTGCTATAAAAGATATGTCAGCATTACTTAAACCTTATGCAGCTAAAAAGCTTATAACTGCATTAAAGGATGAGATTTCAATTCCTATTCATCTTCATACTCATGATACCACTGGTAATGGTGTTGCCACAGTATTAATGGCAGCAGATGCTGGTGTTGATATTGTTGATACAACTTTTAATAGTATGTCAGGACTTACAAGTCAGCCTGCATTAAACTCAATTGTTGCAGCTCTTGGAAATACAGATAGAGATACAGGTATTGATTTAAGTGGTATTCAAAAATTATCTGATTACTGGGATACAGTAAGACCTGTATATAGTCAATTTGAATCAGATTTAAAATCAGGAAGTGCTGAAATTTATAAATTTGAGATTCCTGGTGGTCAATACTCAAACTTAAAACCACAAGTTGAAAGCTTTGGACTTGGACATAGATTTAATGATGTAAAACACATGTACAAAAAGGTAAATGATATGCTTGGAGATATAATCAAGGTTACTCCATCATCAAAAATGGTTGGGGATATGGCAATTTTCATGGTTAAAAATGATTTAACTCCTGAAAATATTCTTGAAAAAGCTAAAAATATGGCATTCCCAGATTCTATAGTATCATACTTCAAAGGTATGATGGGTCAGCCAGAAGGAGGATTCCCTAAGGAATTACAGGCACTTGTATTGAAGGGAGAAGAACCTATAACTGTTAGACCTGGAGAATTATTACCATCAGAAGATTTTGATAAGATTGGAACATATTTAAAGGATAAATATAAATTTACTCCATGTATGAAGGACATAATAAGTTATGCATTATATCCAGATGTATTTGAAACATATATTAAGTCTATATTAGAATATGGTGACGTAAGTCGTATGGGTAGTGACGTATTCTTCCATGGACTTGCTGAAGGAGAAACTAGTGAAATTGAAATTGCTGAAGGTAAAACAATGATTATTCAATTAGTTGAAATAGGCAAGTTAGATGAAGAAGGAAATAGAGCTTTGGATTTTGAAATTAATGGAAATAGAAGAGAAATCAAGATAAAAGATAAAACTGAAAGAATTATAAACCATACAGGTGTAGACAATTCATCTAAAATGGCTGATCCTGATAATAAATTAGAGATTGGAGCAAGTATTCCTGGAACTATAATAAAAGTTCTTGTAAAAGAAGGAGATAGTGTAAAGGAAGGTGACAGTTTACTTGTAATAGAAGCAATGAAGATGGAAACAAATATTGTTGCATCTGGTACAGGAACAATTGAAGCGATATTTGCAGAAGAAGGAAAACAAGTTAAGACAGGTGAACTGCTAGTTAAAATTAAATAATTTAAGTAGTTAAGGTTAAGGCTGGCTAAAAGTTAGGTGATTGAAATATTGAATTTTGATTAGATGATAATACTTTTGGGCAGCCTTTAATTTAAGGTTAATTTTATTTACATGGAAAAGTAAAACTGATAGTATAAAGATAGGTGTATTTTTAGAATTTATTGGAGAATTATAGAGATTAATAAGATTTAATATAAGTTATAAGGAGTAGTAATAATGCCAAGTATGATGCAGATTGTGAGAAGCAGGGGATTTAAAAGGTTTATATCTATACTATTAATATTCTTATTTTTATATGCAATGAAAAGTATGATTAGTTTGATACTCTTAACATTTGTATTCTCATTCCTAATTAATAGTGTTTCTAAGTATTTCATACATAAACTTGAGGATAAAATAAGAATAAATTATAAATTGATGATAATGACAGTATCTTTGGTGGTAACAGCTATGTTGTTTATAGTGATTATAGACTTTTTACCATTAGTTGTTCATGAATTTAGGCAAGTGGTTAAGCAAGTAACTCAGATATATAATGCTCCACAGAGTAATCCGATTTTTGAACTTGTAAGACAGAGATTGGATAAAGTTTATGGAACGATTTTTTCTACAGAAGGTATAAGCTATATTGCAGTTTATATAACTAATATAGGAAGAGTAGGATTTAATATTATAATTGCATTAATTTTAAGTATTTTTTTACTTTTAGAGAAGCAAGTTGTTAGTGAATTTACATCAAAATTTAAACAAAGTAAAATAGGTTGGTTTTTTGATGAAGTAGAGTTCTTTGGAAGAAAATTTGTTTCATCTTTCGGAAAAGTTATTGAGGTTCAGATTGTAATAGCCACAATTAATGGAATTCTTTCAGCTATAGGTCTATCAATAATCGGGTTCCCACATTTGCTTGGATTTGGAGTTATGGTAATGTTACTTGGACTTATTCCTGTAGCAGGAGTTATTATATCATTAGTACCTCTAAGCATAGTTGCTTTTAATAATGGAGGATTAATACAAGTAGTATATGTGCTTGTTATGATTGCATTGCTTCATGCTTTTGAGGCTTATATATTAAATCCAAAGTTAATGTCTTCAAAAACAAAGCTTCCAATATTCTATACTTTAAGTATTCTTTTGGTTTCAGAACATTTAGGCGGAGTTTTAGGGTTAGTTATAGGGATTCCAGTTTTTATGTTTATCTTGGATATTATCGAAGTGCCTTATGGAAACAAAAATAAAGAAAGTGAAGACATAAATACATAGAGAGTACTATTTATGCTAAAAAAACGATAAATTTTTTAAATTTGTTGAGTATTGTTAATGTTTAAAATATAATAATATTAAGGGGTTAATTCACAAAAAGTATACTTATTGGTTCTTGTCGAAGTGCTTTGGAATTCAAGGTACATAAATATATAAATAATATATTAAGATTAAGTGAATTAATTATAAATATAAGAGTAAAAGGGCAGGTGTAATTTATGAAAAAAGTGAATATTATGATAGTTGATGACTCACCTTTTCAAATTGCTTTATTGAGGGATTTGTTGACTGAAAGCGGATTTAATGTTGTTGGTGAGGCAAGTTCTTTAGAAGAAGTTATTGAAGTGGCAAAGGAAACAAAACCAGATTTAGTTACTATGGATATGACTATTCCTGGAACTGATGGATTTGAATGTACAAGAGAAATACATAAGATAAATCCTAATACTAAGGTTATAATTGTTAGTTCTATGATGGATGATGAAATAGTAAAGAAAGCTAAAAAGACACATGTATCTGGATATGCTCAAAAGCCAGTTGATGCAGAAGAATTAACACTATTAATCAATAGAGTTATGGGAGATGAAGAGTTATTTTCAGAAGTTGAAAAATTATATTCTCCTATGTTTAAACAAGCTGTATTGGATATATTCAATAGACTTACTAAAACAATACCAGAAATAGTTAATGAAAGTAATGAAAATGTAGAAAAAACTAGTGAAGGTATTTCTATAGTTATGGGAGTTATAGGCAAATACTCAGGTAGAACTATTTTTGATATGTCATTTGATACTGCACAGAATATAGCAAAGGTATTGCTTAAGAGGGAACCTAAAAACAATGAAGAAATGCTTAATGTTATGTCTGAAATAGTTAATATGATTGCAGGAAATGCATGTTCAATGATGAATAAAAAGAATAAAGTTTTTGGATTAAGAGTTGCTCCTCCAACAACATTTCATGGAGAATCAATTAATATATCAAAAGCAGAATTAGATATTACATATTCAGCTGATGTAAAAACTCAATTTGGAGATTTATCAATAAGTGTAGGATTTGGAAGAGGTGAAGGGGAATGGATGTCAATTATTTAAATCCAATAATAAGTTCTTTTATTAATGTAATGCCACAGCTGGGATTGCCAGCAGTAGAGAAAAAAGGAGTAAGTCTTAAGGGTAGATTTATAGAAAGCCCAGGAGTTGTTATTATAGTTGGTATTATTGGTGATATTAAAGGTAATGTAATCTATGGATTGTCATTAGAGGATGCAAAGAAAATTGCATCAGCAATGATGATGGGAATGCCTGTAAATGATTTTGATGAATTAGCTCAAAGTGCTATTTCAGAACTTACAAATATGTTAACGGCAAATGTTGCAACTAATTTTTCACAAGATAATATTATAATAAATATTTCTACACCAACTCTTGTTCATGGAAAATTCACTGCAAATGCGAGCTCTGATAAAGTTGTTTGTGTTACTATGGGAGTTGGAGATATGACTGTTGAAGTTAATATTTCTATGGAGAAAAATACAATATAATATATTGGCAAGTTACATAAAACCATTTATAATTTTATAATTATAAGTGGTTTTATTTCAGAATTTTATTAAAGGGGTGATTTAATATTAATAAGGTCTTTCTAGAAGTTATAAGAAGAATATCGAAATTATTTATTCATATATTTTATGCAATTTCAATTATTTCCATTGCTGTTTTGTTAGTTTTAAATATAACAAGTATATATAACTATGCAATATATAAATATGACCTAATCAAATATACTGGTTTATCAGCAGAAATTTTAATGGAAAATTACAAAAGAACAATAGATTATGTTCAGAATCCATTTATAAAAGAACTAACATATAATAGTGTGCCTATGAGCAGTTTTGGAAAAATTCATTTTTATGAAGTAAAAAGAATATTTATAGCCTTATATGTTTTTAGTATAGTTTTTATAATTGCAATGATTATACATATAATAAGAAATAGAAATAATAAATTAGCCGAAAAGCTTATAAAAAGTTTAAATAGTAGCGTAAATATAATGGCAGTGATCTTTGTATCTGTTTTTGCAGGGGCTGTAACGGATTTTTCTAAAGCTTTCTATTTATTTCATAAGTTATTTTTCAGAAATGACTATTGGATTTTTGATCCTAAAATTGATCCAATAATAAATGCATTACCTGAAGAATTATTTGAGATGGAATTTATGTTAATAATAGGAGTATTAATTATTTTTACGATAATCATTAAAATATTGAATTACAAATTAAAGAAGAGAAAAAGCGGGTTTATTTTTAAAAGATAAATGGAGGTGACGATTTGCAAAAAATTATATTTGTTGGAATAGGTGGCGGGATTGGCGCTGTAATTAGATATTTAATTACGATTCAATCAACTAAGATGATAAACTCTGATTTTCCATTAGGTACATTGATAGTGAATGTAGTTGGGGGATTTCTCATTGGGATGATAGTGGAATTAAGTGTATCTACAGATTTAATATCTCCAGAATTAAAGTTATTTTTAACTACAGGAGTTATGGGTGGACTTACTACCTTTTCAACATTTAGTCTTGAAACGATTAACCTAATAAGCAGTGGAAGATATTTTTTTGGAATTGCTAATATTTTTCTTAATCTATCTTTAAGTTTAGGTGGGGTTATGTTAGCGAAATCATTATGTAAACTTTTTGGTTAATAATCCTTGTCATAAATATATGAGAGTGATAAAATTGCCAAGAATTTAAGAATTTAAGAATTTAAGAATTTAAGAATTTAAGAATTTAAGAATTTAAGAATTTAAGAATTTAAGA
>NZ_JAKJJY010000024.1:74266-104725 GCF_022320955.1 Clostridium sp. YIM B02555
TTAAGAATTTAAGAATTTAAGAATTTAAGAATTTAAGAATTTAAGAATTTAAGAATTTAAGAATTTAAGAATTTACACCTATGAAAAGAGTAGCTATGCCACAATACGGAACTTTTCTGCAACCAAGAATTTGTGCATAGAATGTGGTATAATAAGCACGGTGTTAATTTTTATGGGTGATTGTTTTTGTGGTTCTTAATATTTTAATGATAAAAGATGATATGGGGAGTAATGATTTAATGAAATGTACAATATGTGGTATGGACATAAATGAAAAAAACTATAATTTTAATGAAGGCGCTTTTGCTAATAAAAATTCTATAGACAATATTATATACTGTCCATTTTGTGGCGTGAACAAGGAGTATTTAAGCGAAAACAGTGAAATAATTGAAGTGAAAACTAATTTGCTTGATGAAAAAACCTTACAGATTTTAGACCATGCTGTTAAACTTGAACTTTTCAATGGTGACTTTTATAGAACAGCAGCAAGTAAAGCAAAGGATAATGAAATTAAAAAAATGTTTGAAGCGTTGTCAGTAATAGAAACGTTCCATTCTAAAGTGCATCAAAGGTTGGGGGGATTTACTAAAGCTCCTGATTTAAATAAAGTTAGTTATGATAAATATAACAGTGATGGTGCTCTTTTAAAGTTAGCAAAGCAAAAGGAAGAACATGCTATAAGTTATTATGAAAAATATAAAAATGAAGTTAATGATAATAATTTAGTGGCTATTTTTGAAGCCTTAACAATTGTTGAAAGGGAGCATATTATTCTTGTTGAAGAGTAATATAGATTATTTTAAATTTTAAAAATAAGATATAAACTTAAACAAGCCTTAAAGAATTATTTCAGCTTAATTTAAGAAAATAAATATATCTAATAAAAATTATGTAAGCTTTGGTAGGGAATTAATAAATTTTATCTATATAATATCCTTGAATTTAAGAATTTTATATGTTATTATTAACAAGTATCAAAAATATTATATATTTAGTTTGTATTAAGAGAATAAGAATGTTTAGTACAAATGGTAGGTGTAATGTTTTGATTAAGGTAATGATTAATATGGTTTGGCGTCCAAAGGGGACGAAAATTTTCTTAAGTATAAGAAGATTTTGAGGTTCAAGCCCTCGGCATTCCACCATTGCCATGCTAGATGGGGAGTTAGCGGTGCCCTGTAACCTGCAATCCGCTATAGCGGGATTGAATTCCTCGCTTAGGTATTAGCAATCTATAGTCTGACTTTTGTAAGTGGTGTTGAGGACTGGGTCCCACGCAATGGAAGCCCGCGAACCTCGTCAGGTCTGGAAGGAAGCAGCGATAAGTGGTCCCTTTCATGTGCCGTGGATCAATCTGGTCTGAGCTAACTGCATTAGTAACGTATGGAGAACTAATAACAAAGCGAGGTGCATGGTTTACTTACATATTTAACTTGGAATTTTAATTAGGTTATTCTTCAATAGGATTAACATAGGACACAATAGGATAAGAAAGTGAGGGCGTTTCAGTCATATGAAACACCCTCATTTTCTTTTCTGATATATATAATAACAGTAATAAAAAATATCCCAATATGATATAAATATTATTTACATCATATTGGGATATTTTTTATTTTACAATATTTTTTATATGTCCAATTCCTTCAATTTCACATTCAACTATGTCACCAGCTTTTAAGAAACGTGGGGGTTGAAAGCCCATGCCAACTCCAGCAGGTGTTCCCATTGCAATAATAGTACCTGCCTTTAAAGTCATACATTGAGATAATTCGTGGATCGCAGCTTCAATAGAAGTAATCATAAGGTCTGTTGAACTATTTTGTCTTAATTCGCCATTAACCTTTGAACATATTTTTAGTACTGGTGGTGTTGCAAATTCATCTTTAGTGACAATACAAGGCCCCATTGGAGTAAACCCATCAAGACTCTTTCCAAAGTACCACTGCTTATGTCTTGTTTGCAAATTCCTAGCACTTACATCGTTCATTATTGTATAACCAAAAACATAGTCAAAAGCCTCTTTTTTAGATATATTTTTGGCATCTTTACCTATTATTACTGCTAATTCAACTTCATAATCTAAGCTATCTACAAGTTCAGGATAGCTAGGAATATAAGAGCCATCCCCAATAGCTTCAGTTACTCTTTTGGAAAAATAAACTGCATAGTCTCTATTTTTATCAAAAGCTTCTTTTTTATACCTTGCAGATTCTTCTGCATGCGCCATATAATTTATACCTAAGCAGATAATATCTTGTTTTGGATTAGGTATAGGAGCGAGCTTAGAAACATCATTAATAGAAAGAATATCAGGAGTATTTCGCTCTATTTTGGTTTTTAATTCAGCTATTTCTTCATTTGTTATATTTTCAATTAAAGAATTCATAGAGGTATAGTTTACACCAAGAGCATTTATTGGATAAATATTTTGGTTATCCTTGGATAATATACCGACTTGTTCTTTATTGTTATGTTTAAAAGTTATAAATTTCATATAGATCCCCCGTTTATTCAGTTATGAGTTAAGAGTTAGGAGTTTTAAGTTTTTGGCTTATTTTTATTGCTAAATTCTTTTATAGTCTATAAATGTATAATGCAATCCATTCTTTTCATCTGTAAATTTTTCTGATTTATATTCTACCTTGAATTCATCATAATTAACTTCAGGGAAGAAAGTATCCCCTTTGAAATCTTCATCTATTGTAGTTAAGTATATTTTA
Organism: Clostridium sp. YIM B02555; assembly: GCF_022320955.1. Classification (NCBI taxonomy): domain Bacteria; kingdom Bacillati; phylum Bacillota; class Clostridia; order Eubacteriales; family Clostridiaceae; genus Clostridium; species Clostridium sp. YIM B02555. The sequence goes on from NZ_JAKJJY010000024.1 coordinate 76,993, forward strand.
TCAACATATGGAAGGAAGTGCTCGTAAATTTCTGCCCCTCCTATTACAAAGATTTCATCATCACATTTTGAATATTCCTTAATTAGCGAATCTAAATCATGTGCTATTGTAACTTTATCAGAATCAACTTTATAATTTTTATTTCTAGTTACAATTATATGTTCCCTATTTGGTAGAATACCTGGTAATGATTCGAAAGCTTTTCTTCCCATTATCATTTTTTTCTCAGAGGTAATTTTCTTGAATCTTTTTAAGTCTTCTGAAATGTGCCAAGGCATTTTATTATCTATTCCAATGACATTATTATTTGCGACAGCAACGCTTATTGATAGCATTTAATATTCCCCCTTTAAATATAGAAATTGATTGTACACAGTCCCAAATATAGATAATCAAATTAAAATTAAGAACTGTGTTTTATAGTTATTAAACTGATACCTGCATTTTTATTGTTTCATGATGTTTGTAATCTTCAAGTTTTATATCATCTGGTGTAAAATCATAGAAATCTTTAATTTCAGGATTAATCCAAAGTTTTGGAGAATCATAAGCTTCATTTTTTCGAGTTATTTGAAGTTTTAAGCCTTCAACTTGGTTTTCATATATATGAGCATTATTTATTACATGAGTGAATAAACCTGGTTTAAGACCCGTAACTTGGGCTAACAAATGAACCAAAACAGCATATTGAGAAGTATTAAATGGAACACCAAGTCCCCAGTCTCCACTTCTTTGAACAAGCATACAGTTAAGTCTTCCGTCTGTTACATCCCACATTGTAAGGAAGCAGCATGGATATAAAGCGCCACCATCCAAGTAAGGAATTTGCCATAAATTAAGCATCATCCTTCTGTCTTGGGGATTATTTTTTAAAGCATCTATTAATTTATCTATTTGGTTAAACTTTTTAACTACCCAGCCATAAGATGTTCCAATTGTTCCATCCTCCATCATCCACTCATCCCAGATTTTAACGTTTTGAGATTGAAGCGCCTTTACATCGTTTGATTGATCTTTAAATATCCATAAAAGCTCTTTAACAGCAGTTTTGAAAGCTACAAATTTTGTTGTTAATATAGGAAATTCTTTTTCTAAATTAAATTGCATTATTTGGTGTGGTAATTTATAAGTTTGTACACCAGTCCTATTGTTATCAAAATATCCATTTTCTAATATATCATTAGCAATGGATAAATATTTGTCATCATATAAACTCATTTTATGTATTCCTCCTAAATTATCCAGATATTTTTCTTATTAATATTAACTATTTTAGTATATAATAATACTTTAGCAAAGTCTAAAGAATATTATAATTTTAAAAGGCCTATTATACAAATTATTTGTTTAGTAGTGTATAATGGTTTTATATTTAAGAAATAATGAGGTGATAGCCTGTGGGTTATACAGCACTATATAGAGAATGTAGACCGAAAAAATTTGAAGACGTTATTGGTCAAGAACATATAACGACCACACTAAAAAACGAAATTTTGAATGATAGAATTGCTCATGCATATCTTTTCTGTGGAACAAGGGGAACAGGTAAAACATCAACTGCAAAAGTTATGGCAAAAGCATTAAATTGTTTGGATTTACATGATGGAGAACCATGTAATGAATGTGAAATGTGCAAAAAGATAAATGATGGCTTAGCAATTGATGTAATAGAGCTTGATGCAGCATCTAATAATGGTATCGATAAAATAAGAGATATTATTGATGATACAAAGTATCCACCCCAAGAAGCTAGATATAAGATATATATATTAGATGAGGTTCATATGCTATCAGTTGGAGCTGTTAATGCATTTTTAAAGACGTTAGAGGAACCACCTAAGAATGTAATATTTATATTAGCAACGACGGATCCACAAAAACTTCCTATAACAATTTTGTCGAGATGCCAAAGATTTGATTTCAAAAGAATTAATCAAAAGGAAATTTCTAATTTACTTAAGAAAATTACTGAAGCACAAAATGTAGCTTATGAACAAAAAAGTTTGGATTTGATTTCAAGAGTTTGTGATGGAGCAATGAGAGATGCATTGAGTATACTAGATCAAGCAATTGCAATGGGAGAAAAACAAATTAATTATGAAGATTTAATAAGTATATTAGGGTTAGTTACTAATGAATACTTATTTGATATCACTTATGCAATTATTGATAGAAGTATTGAAAAATCCATGGTAATAGTTGATAAACTTGTTTATTCGGGTAAGGATATGCAATTGTTTATTAAAGACTTAATAGCACACTTTAGAAATTTGCTTATGGTAAAAGTCACAAATAATCCAGAAGAAGTTTTAGATATGTCTCTTGAGAATATTTATCTGGTTAAAGAACAAGGCAAGAAAATTAGAGTTGAAGAGGTAATGAGGGACATTAGAATACTTCAGGATGCAGAAATAAATTCAAAAGCAAGTAAACAAAGCAGGTTATATTTAGAACTTGCAATAATAAAGATGTGTAAAATAGAATATGATACTTCAAATGAAATTATTTTATCACGAATAAATCAACTTGAAGAATCAATAAAGGGTGGAAAAATACAAATAGTTCAAAGTCAAAAAATTAATGAAGATTCAAATTATGCAAATACTAATATTGGTGCTATAAATAATCAAAATACAGTTAAAACTAATACTGTTGTTGAAAAAAAACCAGAAGTAAATCCGAATTCAAAAATAACAGTTGATGATGTTGGTAGAGCATGGACAGAGATATTAGAAAAATTTAAAGCAAAGCGTGCAATGATTGTTTATGCATCTATTGTTACGGCTAGACCATATAATGTTAAAGGCGGGGTTGTAACATTAGAATATGATGCAACATATGCATTTAATAAGGAACGATTGCAAAAGTTAGAGTATAGAGAAATTGTAAATTCAGTTTTCTCGGAAACATTTAAAGAAAAAGTAATAGTAGATTATGTAGTAAAAGCAGACAAAGATTATGTAGACAATGAACAGATATTAAAAGAAAAAATAGATGGAATACCTTTTGAAGTATATGAAGAATGATGAATTGTATCATTGTACATTTCAAAAAGATGTTTTATAATTAATAAATGTAATTCAAGTAAAGAGGAGGATTTTTTTATGGCAAAAGGTGGATTTCCAGGAGGCTTTGGTGGAGGTAATATGAATAACCTTATGAAGCAAGCACAAAAGCTTCAAAAGCAAATGGAAGATATGCAAAAAGACATCGAGTTAAAAGAATTTGAAGCATCAGTTGGTGGTGGTGCTGTAGTAGTAAAAATAAATGGTAAAAAAGAAGTAACAGCAATTAATATAAAGCCAGAAGTTGTAGACCCAGATGATGTGGAAATGCTTGAAGACTTAGTATTGAGTGCTGTTAATGAAGCAATAAAGAAAGCAGAAGATGAAACTGCAAACAAAATGGGTAAGCTAACAGGCGGAATGCCAGGATTATTTTAAGAAATTACTTAGCATACAGATTGCTGGATTATCCTTCAAGCTGTATGCTTTTTTTATTCTTTAGGAATTTATAATAAAGTTAAATCTGTGGATAACTTATTGAAAAGGCCAATTAAGAAGGTTTTGTGTGTCAAAAAGAATAAAAAATAAATCTTATTCGCCTGCATAAAATGTTCTCATATGCAGCATAGCTGCTCTTTCTAAGGGAATGTTCTTATATGCAGCATAGCTGCTCTTTCTAAGGTGCACATTTTTCTCACATGCGTTCGAAAAGGCAGATGCGCACCTATAAAAAGATTGCGAAGCACAATACGGAACTTAATATTAAAAATCTCCGGCTCCACAGTCGCCTGCGATTTTTTTATATGGAATTAAATTAAGAAAAATTAATTAAATAAAAGAAGATTTAGTTTATAATAATTGATATACATGTTGTAATGAGAATTATTAAAAAATTAAAGATTTTCAAGGAAATAAACATTTATTGATAATTGAGCATTGAACATTGATAATTAAGTATACATATATTTAAGGATAAGGAGAAAATTAAATTATGATGGAATTTTATCCAGTAGCCATAGAAAAATTAATTGAAGAGTTTGCGAAATTGCCAAGTATAGGTCAAAAGACTGCCCAAAGACTTACTTTACATATTTTAAATCTTCCAGATGATGAAGTAAAGGAATTTGCAAACGCCTTAGTTCAAGCAAGAGGAACGATTAAATATTGTTCAATATGTGGAAATTTTACAGACAAAGATCCTTGCCCATTATGTGGGAACCCAAGTAGAGATAAGGGAACAATATGTGTTGTTGAGCAGCCGAAGGATATAATGACAATGGAAAAAGTTAAAGAATATAATGGTGTATATCATGTATTGCATGGTAATATATCACCAATGCAGGGAAGAGGTCCTCAAGATATAAGGATTAGAGAACTTGTTGCTAGAATGAATGAAAATGTAAAGGAAGTAATACTTGCAACAAATCCTAATATAGAGGGTGAAGCAACTGCTATGTATATTTCGAAGGTACTTAAGCCACTTGATATTAAAGTAACTAGAATTGCAGCAGGAATACCTGTAGGTGGAGATTTAGATTATGCAGATGAAGTTACATTATCCAAAGCATTAGAGGGTAGAAAAGAAATATAAAAAATGGAACCTTAAAATAATTAGGTTCCTAGAAAAAAGTGCTAGTTATATGGGAGTTAGAAGTTTTTTTAAAGCATGAGTGAAAAGCTTCTTATATAAAGAATATATAAAGGTGTTACAGACTTACAAAAAAATATCAGATTACAATATGTATATTTTTGCCTCTTAATGGATAAAATGGTAGTAAGAAGTTTTTGGAGGGGTTTACATGAATAAAAATAATATTGTAGAATACCTGATTAGCAAGACTGATAACACTGATATGTATGCAAGATTGTTAGAAGATATGGAAGTTGCAAAGTTGGAGATAAATGCTGCTCGCAGTATGTTTAATAATGTTAACGATGACAAATTAATAGAGGTAGCAATATATTCGGAGAATGTTGCAAGGAAAAGATATGATTACTTATTATCAATAGCAAGAGAAAATGGCATAAGTGTAGATGGTAGTTATATAGCAGAGAAAAATGTACGGATTGCAGAATAACTGAAATAGGGAGAGCTAAAAATGGAATTACAATATTTGGTTTATGGATTGGTCGGAATAGCAGTACTATATTTAGTACTAAAATTATTAAAATGGCCAATAAAAATAATTATAAATGGGATAATAGGAGTTATAACATTATACGTAGCAAATTTTATCATAGCGCATCTTGGCTTGATTGGAATTAATACTAATTTCTCATTAGCAATAAATCCAATTACAGCTCTTATTGCAGGATTTTTTGGGATTCCTGGTGTTATTGTTTTAATTATAATAGGATTGTTTTTGTAGTTATTAAGATTTTTTGTTTCGAGGAATTTGAAGTGTTACAAAATTTAATAGTAGTAAATCAACACGCCAATCTAGTTAGTTATGAAATGATAAATTTTATAATTAATGGACGGGCGTTTGATTTTTTATGTTGAATTTTCATTGTTAATTATTAAGTTTTAAGTTAATATTTAAAATAAGAAGAGTAATTTGCTTGGAGTTAATGAGATAAAAAAATATTGATAAAGGGGACACGATAGGTGAAAAGGGAATTTCTTAAGAAGATAGTTGTTAGCGTAATGGCAACGTTAATATTTACGAATATGTATAGTATATCGGCTTCAGCTAAATGGAGTGAAGATTCAAATGGTGGTTGGAATTGGATTGAAGATGGGGAAAAAGCATTTGGATGGAAGAAAATTGATAGTAAATGGTACTATTTTAATGAAGATGGCTTAATGAAAACAGGTTGGGTAAAGGATAAGGGGATTTGGTACAACCTATCTGATAGTGGAGAAATTACTACTGGTTGGAAATCTATCAATGGGAAATGGTATCATTTTAATGAAGACGGGCAAATGGAGATTGGATGGATTAATGATAATGGTGTTCAATATTTTACAAATTTAAATGGTGAAATGCAGACTGGAACTATTAAAATAGATGAGAAGACTTACACTTTTTCAGATGATGGAGCACTGTTAAGCAGCACTTCAAATAATCAAGAAAAGACTACTTCTGGAAGTACAGCTAATGCAAAAGATCTTGAAACTTCAAAAACAGGTTATGTATCAACTAATAGTGACGTTTTAAATGTTAGAGCTGATGCGACATTATCGTCAGACATAATAGGGACTGTTGCAAAAGGAGCTGAAGTTAAGATAGTTGATGATGAGAAAAATGGATTCTATCCTATAATTTTAAGTGGGAAGACAGGATGGGTAAGCTCAAAATGGATTAATGTAAAGAAATCAGAAAATGTCATAGCAACACCACTAATTACAAATCAACAAGCAAGTGATGTAGAAAATACAACAAATACAGATTCATCATTAATAGATGAAAAGACTAAAAAACCTAAAAAGGATTTGGAACCAGTTAAGTTGGGAGATATAAGAAATACAAAGCCAAGCTTAGATAATAAATATTATTATTCAGACGAAAATTTATTTTATAAGGTGAAATTGTCTCCTCCATTCTCTAGTGGAGGCAAGGTAATTAAAGGGAATTGTACTTGGTATGCATGGGGACGTGCTTGGGAGATTACTGGGAATAAGCCAGATGATGCAGGTTTTATAGGAAATGCTTATGAATGGTGGGCAGCAAACAAAAAGAGTGGGAAGTATCAATATGGTTCAGAACCTAAAGTAGGGGCTATTGCAGTATGGAAATCAAGCTTGCCGGGATCAGATGGAAGTGGACATGTAGCTGTTATTGAAAAAATAGAGAATGGAAAAATTTACATATCTGAGTCAACTTGGCATGGAGTGGCATTTAATTATAGAGAAATTTATGATACAAGTTATTTATATGGATATATTTATTTGGACGAGCCAAATTATTAATTATACATAATGTTTATATTAAAAATCCATGCTAGAAGAGAGGTTTAAAGATGAAAAAAATTAGAAGGCTAAGTGCTATATTGAGTTTGGCATTCTTCATGTTAATGATGTCACCAGAATCATATACTGTGGTTAGAGCAGAGGATATAAGTTCTAAAAATCAAGCTTCGGATAATAAAGGGGTAAGACTGAAAGATGATTTTTATGATGCTATAAATAATGATTGGCTAAGTACAGTAAAAATTGAAGAAGGAAAATCAACTACATCAACTTTTGATGATGTAGAGAAAACAGTGAAGGGGCAAGTAAAAAGCATAATTAAAAGCTTAGTATCAGAAAAAGAAAAATATGCAGCTAATACTGATGAAAGAAAAATAATAAATTTATATAATAATGTTCTTAATGTACAAGAAAGAAATAATCAAGGATTAAAACCTGTTAAAGAAAATTTGGATAAAATTAAGTCTGCTCAGACAATAGATGATATTACAAAATTGTGGAGTGATAGATCCATAATTAATTCAACAATACAATTTGCTGTGGAAAAAGATGTGAAAAATGTTACGACTAATATTTTATATATTAATCACACAGGACTTAGCTTGGGAGATTCTGATCAATATACTCACCCAACAGAAAGTACAGCAAAAAATAAAAAGCTAACAGTGAATTATTATAATAAGCTTTTAATGTTAAGTGGATATACAAAAGATGAAGCGAAGCTAAAAACTGATAATATGTTTAAGTTTGAAGAAATGATAGCACCTTATATTATGGGAAAACGTGAAAAAGCATTAACTCCAAATTTAATTGATTCTCTTTATAATGTATATACTTTAGATGAACTAAAGGATTTAGCACCCAATTTGAATTTGCCAATTATTATGAAGGGACTTGGAATAGATAATGCAAATAAGATAGTACTACAAGATCCAAAGTGGTTAAAGGCATTGAATAAAATCTATACGCAGGAAAATTTACCTCTTATAAAAAATTATTTAGAAATAGTTAACTTAATTTATGCATCAAATTATTTAAGTAAAGATTTTGAAGATGCTAATACAGAATTTTCTAATAACCTCTTAGGAATAAAAGGGGCAGGGTCAAAGGAAGATGATGCTGTGGATACAGTGAATTCCTTAATGGGTATGGCAATTGGAAAGATTTATTCAGAAAGATATGTTTCAAAGAATGTAAAAGAAGATGTTGAGAATATAACTAAAAAAATTATAGAGGTTTACAAAAAGAGAATAAATAATCTTACTTGGATGAGTAATTCAACGAAGAAGAATGCAATTGATAAACTGGATAAATTAAATATAAAAATAGGTTATCCGGATACTTGGGTTGACTATTCAAAGTTAAATATAAAATCTTATGAAGAAGGAAGTAATCTTTTTGACAATGTAATAGCATTAAGAAGATTTGCACAAGATGAAATGTTTAGCAAATTAAATAAACCAGTAGATAAGAAAAAAGATGGAGTTGAACCTCAAACAGTTAATGCCTTTTATAGTCCAACGGATAATTCGATTATAATTCCAGGAGGAATTATTCAGGGACATTTCTATGACCCAAATGGAAGCAAGGAGACAAATTTAGGTGGAATAGGTGTAATTCTTGGTCATGAAATAAGTCATGCATTTGACAATACTGGTGCTCAATATGATGCTGATGGAAATCTTAATAATTGGTGGAGTGATGATGATTATAAGGAATTTCAGCAAAAAACTCAGAAAGTAAAAGATTTTTATAGTCAAATTGAAGTTGCACCGGGTCAAATGTTGGATGGAAATCTTACAGTAGGGGAGAATATTGCTGACATAGGAGGGGTATCTTGTTTGTTAGACATATTAAAGACAATGGACAACCCTAATTATAAAACATTTTTTCAAAGTTATGCTGTTACTTGGAGACAATTAACTACTAAAGAATATTCAGATTATGCTATGTTGATAGATTCTCATTCTCCTAATAAGGTAAGGGTAAATGCTGTACTACCTCAATTTCAGCAATTTTATGATACTTATGGAATTACAGAAAAAGATGGAATGTATATTAGACCAGAGGATAGAGTAGCAATTTGGTAGAGGATATATAAATGAAGGATTAAGGAGATGTGATTTTATTATGCCAGCAGGAAATGGAGTAAATTGTGGAGATTGCGTGGAATTAAAAAGTGGGAAATGTGATGGGAAAGACTTGAATTGCTTATGTTACAAATGCCCAAGAAAATTGGCGCAATGCATGTGTGTTAAATATTGCAGGGAAACTGAATCAGTACTATATTTTGATGAAGACAATTAAATTCACATGTATAACATACTAAAACAGTATAAATAACAAAAGTAAAGAAGAAATTTTGTGAGAATTACTATATGTTAATTTTGTATTAACAAATTGAAATAAAATCTTGACATATATAAATAAAAATATTATTATATTGATATTGTATTAGTAATAAATTAAATTTTATTGCAAAAAAATTAAATTTTAGTAAATTTACGATAACAACGGAGTTATCAGACAGATATTCTTGTTTGATGACTCCATTCATATATTAGGGTTTTTATGGATATGAAAGCGCTACCTGGATAGTTGATGAATAAAAGTAAAATTTTGTTAAAAATAAATTTGTAATTTATTATATAAATATAAACAACAGTGAAAAAGAAGGAGAGGACTACATGTTAAAATATATTGGAAAAAGATTTTTGATAAGTCTGTTAACAATATGGGTTGTAATAACAGTAACATTTTTTCTAATGAAACTTATGCCAGGAGGTCCGTTTGACGGGGATAAATTAACACCTCAAATTAAAGCAAATATAGAGGCAAAATATGGATTGGACAAGCCTTTATCAACACAATATTTTATGTATATGGGAAATTTGGTTCATGGAGATTTTGGTGAATCGATGACGTTTAAAGGTAGACAAGTATCAGACACTATAGGAAAATCATTCCCAGCATCTGCAGAAGTTGGTGCAATAGCAGTAGTTATTGCTATAGTAGGAGGAATACTTTTAGGAACACTTGCAGCACTTAAAAGTGGAAAATGGCCAGATAAGGTAGTAGTATTTTTTGCAACACTTTGCATTACAATACCTAGTTTCGTAATAGGAACAGTTTTGATTTATGTGTTAGGCGTTCAATTTGCATTATTACCACCAACAGGGTTTGGTGAGTGGAAAAATGATATAATGCCATGTATAGCATTATCAGCAGCATCATTATCATTTATTACAAGACTTACAAGAAGTAAATTAATAGATGTTTTAAAGTCAGATTATATAAGAACTGCAAAAGCTAAAGGCTTAAGTAAAACTACTGTTATTTTTAAACATGCATTAAGAAATTCATTGATTCCAATAGTTACATATGTAGGACCATTAGTAGCTGGTATATTAACAGGTGGATTTGTAACAGAAAAGATTTTTGCAATTCCTGGACTTGGAAATGAATTTGTACAATCAGTTACAAACAGAGACTATAGTATGTTACTTGGAGTAACAGTATTCTATTGTACAATGTTAATATTCTTTACTTTTTTTGTAGATATATTATACGTTATAATTGATCCAAGAATAAAATTACAAGACACGGAAGCTTAGGGGAGGAAAAGGAAATGGAAAATCAAATAAAAATAGATAAGGAATTATTTGCTCCTCTAAGTGCGGAAGAAAAAAAAGTTAGTGTAGCAGTAAGACCGAGTATTGGATATTGGAAAGACGCTTGGAATAGATTAAAGAAAGATAAAATGGCACTTGTTTCATTGATAGCTATAGTATTGGTAGTAATAGGAGCTATATTTGTGCCTATGTTTTCAAAATACGATTATGCAACAAATGACTTAGCTAATACTTATTTAAAACCTTCAGCAGAACATTGGTTTGGAACAGATAATCTAGGAAGGGATTTATTCGTTAGAAATTTCTTCGGAGCAAGATATTCACTACTTATAGCAGTATTAGCTGCAGTTATTAATTTATGTATTGGTGTAGTATATGGCGGAATTGCCGGTTACTTTGGAGGTGTAGTAGACAATATACTAATGAGAATAGTTGATGTTATATCTTCGATTCCTATGACTATATATGTTGTAATCTTCATGGCTGTTTTAAATAAGCCAGGAGCTAATGGAAGTGGACTTTTTACAATAGTACTTGGACTTTCAATTACATCTTGGATTGGTATGGCAAGAATTGTAAGAGGAGATGTACTTCAATTAAAGCAACAAGAGTTTGTTCTTGCAGCTAAATCACTAGGTGCATCAAATTCAAGAATATTAGTAAGACACTTAATTCCAAACTGTATAGGATCAATAATGGTTACATTAACATTATTTATTCCAGATGCTGTATTTACAGAAGCATTTTTAAGCTTCATTGGTCTTGGAATCGCAGCACCTAGAGCATCACTTGGAACATTAGCTAATGATGCGCAACAAGCTATATATACATATCCTCTACAATTGTTGTTCCCATCAGCTATGATTTGTATAATAATATTATGCTTTAATCTTTTTGGTGATGGATTAAGCCAAGCATTAGATCCAAAGAACAAGAGATAGGAGAATATAGAGAAATGGAAAAGTTGTTAGAAGTAAAGAACTTAGAAACCTCCTTCAAAACTAGTGCTGGGGAAGTACATGCAGTAAGAGGTGTATCATTTGACCTAGAAAAGGGGGAAGCCTTAGGTATAGTTGGAGAATCAGGTTGTGGTAAAAGTGTTACAATGATGTCAATTATGAGATTATTAGCTGATAATGGAAGACTTGCAGGAGGAGAAATCTTCTTTAATGGTAAAGATATCTCGAATGTTAAAGAGTCAGAAATGGAAACTATAAGAGGTAATGATATAGGAATGATATTCCAAGATCCTATGACATCATTAAATCCAGTATATACAATAGGAGACCAGTTAATGGAACCCCTATTAAAGCATAGAAAAATAAGTAAAGCTGAAGCAAGAAAAGAAGCTATTAATATGCTTGGTCTAGTTGGAATACCAAGTCCAGAAAAGAGAATGAAACAATATCCTCATGAATTTTCAGGCGGTATGAGACAAAGAGCAATGATAGCTATGAGTTTAATTTGTGCTCCAAAGCTTATTATAGCAGATGAACCAACAACGGCTTTAGACGTTACAATACAGGCACAAATACTAGATTTAATGAAAGATTTAAAGCAAAAACTTGACACTGCAATTATACTAATAACTCATGATTTAGGAGTTGTTGCAGATGTATGTACAAAAATAAATGTAATGTATGGTGGAATTATTGTGGAAACAGGAACTACAGAAGATATTTTCTACAGAGGAAAGCATCCCTATACTTGGGGACTTTTAAGAAGTGTTCCTAACCCTAAGGAAGATGTTAAAGAAAAGCTTATTCCAATAGAAGGACAACCACCAGATTTATTAAATCCACCAGTTGGGTGTCCATTCGCAGCTAGATGTGATTATGCAATGAAGGTATGTCTTCAAAAGCAACCTCCACTATTTGAAGTAGGAGAAAAACATCATACAGCATGTTGGTTGTGTCATGAAGATGCACCAAAAGTTGAATCACCTATAAGGAGGATGAAGTAGTGGAAGCTAATAACGATATAATTTTAGAAGTTAAGGATTTATGCAAGTACTTCCCTGCGAATAAAGGATTATTTAAAGGTAAAAGTTATGTTAAAGCAGTTGATAGGGTTTCTTTTACATTAAAAAGAGGAGAAACTTTAGGACTTGTAGGAGAATCTGGATGTGGTAAGACAACAACAGGAAGAACTATATTAAAACTTTATGAACCAACTTCAGGTCAAATCATTTTTAATGGGAAAGATATAACAAAATATTCAAAAGATCAAATGATTCCTTTAAGAAAAGAAATGCAAATGATTTTCCAAGATCCATATGCGTCACTAAATCCTAGAATGACTGTTGGAGATATAATTGGAGAAGCAATTGATGTTCATAAATTGTTATCTGGCGAAGCAAGAACAGAAAGAATAAGAAGTCTTTTATCAAAAGTTGGTCTTGCAAGTGACCATATAAACAGATATCCTCATGAATTCTCAGGAGGTCAAAGACAGAGAATAGGTATAGCAAGAGCTTTAGCTGTTGAACCTGCATTTATAGTTTGTGATGAACCGATATCAGCTCTTGATGTTTCAATTCAAGCACAAGTTATAAATATGCTTGAAGAGCTTCAAGAAGAATTAGGATTGACATATTTATTTATAGCTCATGACCTTTCGATGGTTAAGCATATATCAACTCATATAGGAGTTATGTACCTTGGAAGAATGGTTGAAAAAGGGGAAAGTAATAAAGTGTATTCAGAAGGATTACATCCTTATACACAAGCATTGCTTTCAGCAGTACCAATACCAGATCCAGAGGTGGCTAAAAATAATCAAAGAATTATTTTAGAAGGAGATATTCCTTCACCTATAGATCCACCACCAGGATGTAGATTTAAAGGTAGATGTAAGCATGCAAAACCAATATGTTCAGAAATTGATCCAGAATTAAAAGAGGTTAAACCAGGACATTTTGTAGCATGTCATTTATATGATTAATTTAGCAAAAAGCAAGAAATAAGTTGAATAAAATTTAATGAATTTAATTAAAATAGTTAATAGTATACTGTTAAGCAATTTTAGCAATAATTACTTAGACAGGTATTATAATAAATAATAATTAATTAAGGGGGAAATATTAAATGAAAAAAAGCAGAGTAAAGCAATTATGTGCAGTAGCTTTAGCAGCAACACTTGGACTTTCAGTTTTAGCTGGTTGTGGTTCTAAAACTTCTGACAACAAATCAGCAGCAACTGGTACTGACAAACAAGAATTGATGTTTAATTTAGGATCTGATCCTAAGACTTTAGATCCAGGTTTAAACCAATCAGTGGATGGATCTATAGTAATAGTTAATGCGTTCGAAGGTCTATATAAGTTAGATGACAAGAACAAAGCAGTTCCAGGTCAAGCTGAGAAGTGTGATGTTTCTGCAGATGGATTAACATATACTTTCCATTTAAAGAAAGATCTTAAGTGGTCAAATGGAGATCCAGTTAAAGCAAGTGATTTCGAATATGCATGGAAGAGAGTTATAAATCCAGAAACTGCATCTGAGTATTCATTCCAAATGATGTATATTAAAGGAGCACAAGAATATAACACAGGAAAAGGTACAGCTGACCAAGTTGGTATTAAAGCAACTGATGACAGCACATTAGTAGTTACTTTAGCAGCACCATGTGCATATTTCTTAGACTTAACAGCTACTCCAACATATATGCCATTAGATCAAAAAATTGTTGAAGCTAATAAGGATTGGGCAACAGATGCTAAAACTTTAGTTTCTAATGGACCTTTCAAATTCACAGATTATAAGATTAAAGACCAAATCGTATTGGAAAAGAATGACAATTATGAAGCTAAAGACGATGTTAAGTTAAGCAAAGTAACAATGAAATTAGTTACTGAACCTACATCAGCATGGGCAAGTTATAAATCAGGTCAATTTGACATGGTATATGATGTACCAACATCTGAAAAAGCAGCTGCTATAGCAGATAAGAGTGCTACAGTATTCCCAGAATTAGGAAATGCTTATATAGACTTTAATGTTTCAGATAAGCAAGTAGATCCTGAAGCAGCTAAAGCATTAAAGAATCCAAAGTTTAGGCAAGCATTAAGTATGGCTATAGACAGACAATCAATCATTGACAACGTACTTAAAGCTAAGCAAGTTGCAGCTCATAGTTTTGTTCCAGAAGGAATCATTGGGCCAGATGGAAAAGATTTTGAAAATAAGAAATACTTTGATCCTAAGGGTAATGTAGATGAAGCTAAGAAATTATTAGCTGAAGCTGGATATCCAGATGGAAAAGGCTTACCACAAATCACATTACTTTTCAACCCAGAAGGTGGAAATGCAGATGTAATGCAACCAATCCAAGATATGTGGAAGAAAATTGGCGTAAATGTTGAACTTCAAACTCAAGAATGGAAAGTATTCCAAGATACAAGAACTGCAAAGAACTATCAAATAGCAAGAGATGCTTGGGGAGCTGACTATGCAGATCCAATGACATTCTTAGACTTATTTGTTTCAACATCACCACAAAATAATGCAGGATATAATAATCCAGCATACGATACATTAATCAGCAATGCTAAGAAAGAAGCAGATGCAACTAAGAGATATGAAATGTTACATCAAGCTGAAGATATGTTAATGGCTGATATGCCAATTATATCTTTATGGTACTCAAATAGAACACATGGAGTAAAAGATTATGTTAAAGGTATAAGAAAAGATATGCTTGGAAATATTTTCTTTACTAATGCTTATATTCAAGGTAAAAAATAATCTTTATATAAATTAATAAGAAAGCCGCTTTAAATATAAATTTTATATTTAAAGCGGCTTTTCTTTTTCATAAAAATGTATAAGTTTATATCTAGATAAGCTTCGTTACTAAGAATATAATGGATATAGATATTAAGAACTTATTTGATAGCATAAGTTAAATAGGAGGGACACTTTATGAGAGAAGAAATAATTGAAAAGTTAAACGAAGTAAGAGCGCATATTACAAAAATTGAAGAATTAAATAAGTTATCTGCTCTTGCTTATTGGGATATGAAAATTTCTATGCCCCAAAAAGCCTTAGAGCAAAGATCTAATACTCTTGGATATTTAGCAGGTGAAATATTTAAACTATCAACAGGAAAGGAAGTTAAAGGCTTTCTAGATTACTTTATGCCTAAGTTGGATCAACTGTCACAAACAAATAGATCAATGATAAAAAAATTAAAGAAGGAATATGATGAAACAAAAAAGATTCCTGAAAAAACTTATAAGGAATATACAATAGCTAAATCCTTGTCTGAAGCAGCTTGGGAAGAAGCTAAGGAAAAGAATGATTTCAAAATATTTGAACCCCATTTGGAAAAGATGATTAATTTTAATGTAGAATTTGCAAAGTATTATGGATATAAGGAAAATGTATATGATGCTTTACTTAATAGATATGAAGAAGGAATGACTGTTAAAAAGTTAGATGAAATATTTGGTGAATTAAAAGAGGGGATACTAGATTTATTAAAATATATTGAAGCCAGCAATAAAAAGATAAACAGAGATTTTCTTCATGATAAATTCAAAATAAAAAAGCAAAAAAAGTTGAGTAAATATTTGTTGGAGTTAATAAAATTTGATGGAGAAGCGGGAATATTGGGAGAGACAACGCATCCATTTACACTAGACTTAGGAAATAAGGATGTTAGAATAACAACCCACTATCATGAAGATGATTTGCTATCAAATATATTTAGCGTTATACATGAAGGCGGTCATGGATTATATGAACAGCATATTTCTGATGAATTAATAGGAACTGGTCTTGAACATGGTGCATCTATGGGAATTCATGAATCACAATCTAGATTTTATGAGAATATAGTAGGAAGAAGTGAAGAATTCTTAAAAATAATATTACCATACATTAAAAAAGAATTTTCAAGCTTTAAGAAAGTTAAATTAAAAGAATTTTATGAAGCAGTAAACTATGTTAAACCATCCTTAATTAGAACAGAAGCAGATGAATTAACGTATAGTTTACATATAATTATAAGATATGAAATTGAAAAGAAATTAATAAATAGGGAAATAGAAGTTAAAGACTTACCAAGGATTTGGAATGAGAAGTATATGGAGTATTTAGGTGTTAAGGCAAAGTCAGACAGTGAAGGCATATTACAAGATATGCATTGGTCTGCTGGAGATTTTGGATATTTTCCAAGTTATGCATTAGGAAATATATATGCAGGTCAATTTCTAAATCAAATTTTAAAAGATAATGAATTAGCTATTACGGAATTAGAAAATGGAGATTTATCATATATAGATAATTGGCTAAAAGATAAGATCCATAAGTATGGAGCTAGATATACTCCAGAAGAATTAATTAAAAATGTAACTGGAGAAGATATTTCAACAAAATACTTCTTAAGATATTTGGACGATAAATATAAAAAAATATACACACCTTTATAAAGAGCAGCTATGCTGCAATACGGAACTTATATTAGCGATTTTTTGACCTGTTATTTATTTTCATGTGCCTTAAGTGAAACTAGAGTTATCTTAATATATAATAAGGTAACTCTTTTTAATAATTAGGCATATTTATGGGGGTTAAAATATAAAAACATAATTAAAATCATAATTTAACTGATAAACTATTGAATTTGGGATCAATAAGTAGTAGAATATAAAAAAATAAGTTTTAAGAATATACAGAAAATATTATAAATTTGGGGCTTAAAAATTTATAATATATAAAGGCTTTATTACAATTGCAGAAATTTAAAAGTTATTAAGAAATATAGTGAAATTTAGATTTATGCTATTTTTTTTAGGCCTGTAATTCAGATAAGTTTTATAGGATATCTAATTCTATAATAGTTTATTTTTGTGTGTCTTGAAATCTTATGCAAATAAAAAGCAATAAGTAATAGAAATCAAGGGGGATTTTTAAAATGATTAAAGTATTAACCAACGATGGATTAGAAAGTACAGCGATTGAGGCTTTAAAGGCACTTGGGGCAGAAGTTGTCAATGAACATTTTAATCAAGATGTACTAGGTGAAAAGTTAAAGGAATTTGATGCGGTAGTTATAAGATCAGCTACTAAGCTTACTGCCGATGTATTTAAGGCAGAAGAAGGTGGAAATTTAAAACTAGCTATTAGAGCTGGAGTTGGAATAGATAATATTGATATTCCAGCAGCAGAGAATAAGGGAGTAACAGTAAGAAACACTCCATCTGCAAGTTCAGATTCTGTTGCAGAACTTGCAATTGGTCATATGTTTGCATTAGCAAGATATATTGCTATAGCTAATTATACTATGAGAAATGGTGAGTGGAATAAAAAGAAATACGAAGGAACTGAAATTGCTGGCAAGACACTTGGTATAGTTGGAATGGGAAGAATAGGTCAATCTTTAGCTAAAAAAGCTACTGCTTTAGGAATGAAGGTTGCATATTATACAATTGAAGGTAAGCATGAAGATTTAGATTATGATTTTATAACATTTGAAGAGTTATTACAAACTTCAGATTTTATTTCACTTCATGTTCCATATGATAAGGCAGCAGGTTCATTAATTGGAAAGAAGGAATTACAATTAATGAAAAAGACAGTGTATCTAATCAACTGTGCAAGAGGGAAGGTTGTTGATGAAGCTGCATTACTTGAAGCTCTAAATAATGGGGAAATTGCCGGAGCTGGTATAGACGTATTTGAAGAAGAACCAACTAAAAACGAAAAATTAATAAACCATGAAAAAGTTAGTGTTACGCCACATATTGGAGCTGCAACCGAAGAAGCTCAAACAAGAATTGGTGAAGAAGTAGTTTCAGTAGTTAAGGAATTCTTTAATCTATAATGCTTAGGAGGAATTTTGGATGGCAGTAATTAAGGCATTTAAAGGAATAAGACCTGTTCAAGATTTAGCATCAAAAATAGCGGCTTTACCTTATGATGTAATGAATAGTGATGAAGCAAGAGAGATGGTAATAGGAAATCCACACTCGTTTCTTCATGTCGATAGACCAGAAATAGATTTAGACCCATCAATAGATATACATGATCCAAAGGTATATGAAAAAGCAAGAGAAAATCTTGATAGAATGATTACGACAGGAGAATTCACCCAAGATGAAAAACCTTGTTTATATATATACAGGCAGATAATGAATGGAAGATCACAAACAGGGATAGTATTCTGTGCGTCAATTGACGATTATATGAATAATATTATAAAGAAGCATGAATTTACTAGAGCAGATAAAGAAGAAGACAGAATTAATCATGTTGACTATTGTGATGCCAATACAGGGCCTATTTTCTTGACTTATAAAGAAGATCAAATTGCATCAGAGATAATTGAGGCATGGATTGAAAATGAAAGTAAAAGAAAACCTGTATATAATTTTGTTGCAGAGGATGGAATCACTCATATAGTTTGGGTTATAGATAATGATATTATTATAAGTGAATTAACTGATTTATTTAAGGAAATAGATTATTTATATATCGCAGATGGTCATCATAGATCAGCTTCGGCTGTAAAAGTTGGATTAAAGAGAAGAGCAGAAAATCCTAATTATACAGGAGAAGAAGAATTTAATTACTTCTTAGCAGTTGCATTTCCAGATAATGATTTAATGGTTATGGATTACAATAGAGTAGTTAAAGATTTAAATGGTTTGACTAAAGATGAGTTGATAGATAAACTTCAAGAAAAGTTTATTGTTACCGAATCAACTAGTGAGGAGCCACTTAAGCCAGCTAAAAAGCATACATTTGGGATGTATGTGGAGGATAAGTGGTACTTGTTAGAAGCAAAAGATGGAATATATGATCCAGAAGACCCAATAGATAGTCTTGATGTGGCAATACTTCAAAACAATGTGTTAACACCTATTTTGGGTATTGAAGATGTAAGAACATCAGACAGAATAGACTTCATTGGTGGAATTAGGGGACTTAAGGAACTTGAAAAAAGAGTTCATAAAGATATGAAAATAGCATTTTCAATGTATGCAACAGAAGTGCATGATATTATGGATGTTGCTGATATTGGAGAAGTAATGCCACCAAAATCAACTTGGTTTGAACCAAAGTTAAGAAGTGGATTATTTATTCATCAATTGAAATAGCTGTCCACGTCAAAAAATATTAAATACGTAATGGAATAACAAAATTCATAAAGAAAAAATATAGAGCATAAAATCAAGAAAACACATTCTAGTCTTCTTGATTTCATGCTCATTTTTTTATTCAAATGTGATGAGATGTTTATAAATTGGAATATAGTTCTTACGTGATAAGTGTCTACAAATTTATCTCGCAAATTTCCTTGATTTTTTATTCATTGAATCAAATCCATCTTTTGTATTATAAAGGGAATTCTTTAAAAGAGGTACTAATATACCATGAAATTTTTCACGTTGAATTAAAGTTGTAGTTCCATCGTTATTAGATATTAATTCAAATATATGTTCACCATCAAATAACCCTGGTATGAAAAGACGACCTAACCATCGGAGTTCCTTGTTAGGTGTAAACTTTAGAATAGTAGGCTTAAAGATCATACCATTAGAGTTAGGAGGAACAATTTTTACCTCAATTAATTTATTTATATTAGTATCTATTTTACAAAACTTATATTTTTTTATTAGAATTAGATATAATTTCAATCTTTTTATCAATTTAATCAATCGATTGATTAAAATATATTTATTTGAAAAGTTTTTGTCAATACTTTAATTAAGAAAAAGCAAATACTGTTTAATATATTTTATTACTTGACAGAAAAAAACTGAATGGTATACTGAATAATGTACTGTATGTCGTTCAGTTTTTGCTATGAGTTTTAAATATTACGGAAGAGGTGAGAGAAATAGGAGATAATGATGCTAAAGAGAGATTGATAAATGTAACTATCAAAATGATATGTGAAGGTAAAAAGCCGAGTGAAATTACTGTTAAAGACATTACTGAAGGAGCAGAACTTGGAAATGGAATGGTGAATTATCACTTTCAAAGTAAAGATAATTTAATTCGTGTGGCAATTAAAAAAGTTATGGGATGTGCAACAAGAAAGTTGGGAGAGAAAATAAGAGCTAAAGAAATTGTTTCTCCAGCAGAAAGGCTTTCTTTTATTTTAAAACAAGTGATAAATTTTATTGCAGATAATCCAGAGATATCTAAAATAGCAATTTTAGATGATTTAGAAAATAATCAAGGAACTGCGCATCTATTAAGTTCTGAAGAATCCTATAATAAATGCCTTAAAGAAGTTTTTAATAATGATATGCATAAGGTATGGACTAAAAATTATTTAATTGCTGGATATATAAATTACATATTTTTAAAAGCTAAAAATATAAAAAAAGAAATGGGCTTTGATTTTTATAATAAAGAGCAAAGAGAAAATGCAATTGAAAATTTAGTTAAAGAACTTATAAATTGTAATAAATAAGTATAAAGGAGTAATTTTAATATGATGATTGTTGATAATGAAAAATGTGTTGGGTGTGGACTTTGTGTTAAAGATTGTTTTGTTAGAGATATAGAAGTAGTTGATAATAAGGCTAAAATTAGAAATGTTGCATGCTTTAAATGTGGACACTGCATTGCTGTTTGCCCTAAGGGAGCAGTATCTACAGATGAGTACAATATGGAAGATGTAAAAGAATATAATGAAAATGAATTTAAAATAGATTCAGATAGATTATTAAATTTCATAAAATTTAGAAGAACTACAAGACAATTTAAAGATAAAGATGTTGAAGCAGAAAAGCTTAATAAGATTATTGAAGCTGGAAGGTTTACTCAAACAGGTACTAATAGCCAAAATGTTTCTTATATAGTAGTTAAAGAAAACATAGAACAACTTAAAGAAATGGTATTAGAAAGTCTTAAGGCTAGAGGAGAAAGTATATTAAATAACTTAAATGAGAAAACTAGACCATATAAGAGATATGCTCAAATGTGGATAAAAATGTATAATGATTATAAAGAAAATCCTGCAACTGGAGATAAATTATTCTTTAATGCACCAGCATTAATACTTGTAGTATCAGATAATACAGTGAATGCTAGCTTAGCTTCTTCAAATATGGAACTTATGACTAATGCTTTAGGGCTTGGAACATTTTTCAGTGGATTCTTTACATTGGCAGCAGAAGGAAATGAAAGCATAAGAGAATTACTTCAAATAGATGAAAATAAACAAATAGTTACTTGTATGATAATTGGATATCCAAATGTAAAATATGCTAGAACTGTACCAAGAAAAGATGCTGATATATCTTGGAAATAAACATATTAGAGATATTACTTTAAATTAGAAGACTGCTAAAAATGATTAAGTGCATTTTTAGCAGCCTTTTGATTAGAGCAACTTTTTTTAGTCTCAATCTTGTGTTGAATTTTATGCCATAAAGATTTTAGAAAAAATGAATTTAAGACTTAGTCCAATGATATTTAGAGAAAGAAATAGAGAAAACGTTTTTTGAAGAAAATTATAGGATTATAAAAAAGTGAAATTTATTGATTAATGTAGTAAAATAATAGTATTTGAGCATATGTAGTTTATTTATATTATATGCTAAATTTAGTTTGAAAATTTGAATTATTTGAAGGTGGTTAATACGTGAAGAAAAAAAGTAAGTTATTCAGAAAAATTGTAGCAGGAATTATTCCATTTATTGTTGTACCGGTATTATTGATAGGAGGAATTTCAGCCTATAAATCAAAGACTTCATTAGAAGATAATTTGAAAAGAACAAGTATACAAACAATTAATGAAGTTGATAAAGGATTTTCACAGTATCTGCAAGTATTAGGTACTCAGATAGATATAATAGCTAAGAATATGGATATACAAGATTTATCAAATCCACAGGCAGAGTATCCAACTATAGTTAAATATGTTCAAGGAATATTTAAAGATACTAAATCTTCAGTAAGTGGTGTTATTAATGCAGGTTTTGCAGGGGAGAATGGAGAGTTAGTATTAGATAGTGGTGTATTAACTTTAAAGGATTTGAATTATAAGGAAAGAGAATGGTATAAAAAAGCCAAGGAAGCAAATGGCAAGCTAATATATATTAAGCCTTATAAGGATGCTGTATCAGGAAAGAAAGTAATGACGGTTGCACAGGCAGTTAAGAGTGATTCGGGACAATTTATAGGTGTTATAGTAATTGATATGTCTCTTGATGCAGTACAAGAGTATGTTAGCAATATTGGTTTGTTAAAAACAGGATATGTTTTATTAGCAGATAGTGATGGAGATATTATAGTAAATAATGATAAAAATAAAGAGATAGTAGATAGCATTACTAATTTAGAATTCTGGGACTCAGCTAAAAAAGAGGATAAAGGTGTGTACACTTTTACAAGTAACGGAAATGTGTTTTATGCATGTCAACAAACTAATGAAAAAACAGGCTGGAAGCTTATAGGTATAATTGATAGCAAGGAAATAAAGGACAATGTAACATCTATATATGTAACTATGGCTACTGTTTCAATTGTGTTAATTATTGTTGGAATTGCTGTTGGGGTGATTGCAGCACTATATCTTATGAAGGAAATAAATAAATTAAAAGAAATTATTAACAAAGCTTCAAATGGAGATTTAAAAGAACGAATTAAAATTACAGCTAAGGATGAATTTAAAGAGCTTGGTGAGGATTTCAATAAAATGTTAGATAATTTATCAGGTTTATTGGAAAGTGTTCAGGATACTACTTCACATTTAGTTGAAGCGTCTGTTAATATAGCAAGTATGTCGGAAGAAACTACGTCTTCAGTTTCAGCAGTATCAAATGCAATACAAGAAGTAGCTAATGGTGCTACAAGTCAGGCACAATTTGCTACTGATATATCTACTAATGCTGAAGAATTATCCGATAGAATAGATGAAGTTGATAATCATACACATGAAATTAATAAGTTATCAAACAAGACAAAAGATCTAAGTAACCAAGGAATAGTTATACTTAGGGATTTAATAGACAAAGCTACAAATGCTAAGGAGAATTCTATCAAATCAGCAGAGATGGTTAATGGAATGATAGAAAGTATAAATAAAATTAATTATATTTCTGATGCAATAGGAAGTATTACAGAGCAAACTAATCTTTTAGCATTAAATGCAAGCATAGAAGCTGCAAGGGCAGGAGAAGCTGGAAAAGGCTTTGCAGTTGTTGCTGATGAAATTAGAAAGTTAGCGGAGGAGTCTAAAAATTCTACTGATGAGATAAAAGCTATTGTTTCTGAAATAAGTGTTAATGGAAATAATACAAAAGTTTCTATGGAGCAAAGTAAAGAGATATCTCAAGCTCAAGGTGAAGCAATAAAAGAAACAGAAGGCATTTTTAATAAGATAGTAGAATCTATACAACCTTTAGTTTCTTCAATCGACGATATAAAAATTTTAAATGAGAAAATGCATGAAAATAAGGAAAAAGTAAAATCTCAAATTGAAAACATAGCTGCAGTTTCAGAAGAATCAGCATCTATATCAGAAGAAGTTACTGCTTCAGCTCAACAAGTAAGTGCTACTATGGATGAACTTACGCAATATGCAAGTAGCCTTGAAGGCATTTCAGATGAATTGAAAGGGAAAATAAGTAAATTCAAATTGAAGTAATAATATAAAGACAAGTATCTCTAATAGCTATATATTAGGGAGACTTGTTTTTTTGATTAAATTAAAGTATGTTACTTCATAAGATATAAATTTCTAAAAGTACTTGATAATAGAATTATTGTGGTGAAGAAGTACATAATAGATGATACTTTCATATTATTTTAAGATTGTTTATAAAATTTTTAAAATTGCTTTAAAGGATTTTTAAAGTTAGATTTTATAATGAATTCATAACAACAAGGAAAACATTAAAAAGCTTAAACAGAGATAACAGACTATTAAATTTAAAAGAGTTTTTTAAGATAGGTTTCCTTGATGAGTTTAGGAGGCGTTATAAATGAATAAAATTAAAGTATTACATGATGTATTTAAAACAATGAAGGAAAAGGAAGTTTTTAAAGGAAAATTTAAATTGGAAGCAACTAAAGGAGATGTTAAGGTATTTTCATTTTCTAACGAATTTGAAACCAATACTAAAAGTGGAGAAACAAAAGCTAATGTAAATGTTGATGTAGATGCAGAAGGTAAAAAAGTAAAACATGAAAGTATTTCTGAATTTAATATAAAGGATTGTCCGCATCATGGATTCCATAGAGGAATGCATATGCATAAGCATGGAATGCAAATGAACGGAATGCATGGTCATGGTGGAATAAAAAGTAAGCTTTCAAAAGTTACTTTTATATTAAATTTACTAAATAATGTACAAGTTGAAGAATTAGATGAAAAATCTATTATATCTTTAGAGTTAAAAGAAGTATTTAAAGAAATTAAGGATATGCATAAGGAATGTCATAAAGGAATGGATGAAGAAAAGATAATGGAGCATATAAAACAAATGAAGGAAGGCAATGAAAGAGGTTTTCATAAGCATCATGAATTTATAAAAAAATTATTATGTTCTGAAAACAGTGATCCAGTATTGAAGATATATGCTAATAAAAATAATGAAGTTGAGAAAATTGAAATTTCATCTAAGGGTGAAGATACTGTAAATGGATTATTAGAATTGGTTTGGTAATATAGATATCCAAAGCAAGAATTAGACATATGCGGAACTTACCGAAATTAAACACATATTTATTACAGCGGACTAATGAAATTTTCGCTGGATGGGTTCTAAGTGGAAGGATGCACCCATTTCTGCATGTTCCTAAAGTAAATTTATGACAAGCAGAAAGTGGAACAACCTTCCACTAATAACCATCACAGCTTAATTTCATATGCCGCTTGCACAAATATGTATGTAATTTCTAGTGTAGTGTTACGATTATAATTTCTCAACGATGTATGTATATTCCACTTATAAGTTTGATTCTTAAATTGGATATCTACAGTAAAAACTATACTTTTATTAAAGAAATAAAATAGACAGGGGTATGCGTTTATACCAGTGGGTATGAAATTCTAGAATGGCATACTCCTTATTTTTATAATAGTTATATTAATATGATAAATAAATCGATTGAAAATTGTTTTGTAATGTTATAATTATTGTGATAATTAAAATTAATTTTGAGGTGGTGGACAAGATTAGAAGATTTAGAAGAAGAATGTATTCCAAGTTTCAGAATAAATTTCACCAAGAGCATGAGGAATATTTTGAGAAACTCAATGAATTAAATAAAATACGTAATGAATTATTCTACGAGCATAGAAAATTGTATCATGAATCACATCATAAGCAATTTAATGAATTTAAAAAAATACACAGATATTTAAGATGGATGAGGCCTATAGGACTATTAATAAGTATTGTATTAATTTTTTGCATATTTAAGTTCGTTAATGTGGAAGCAATCACTATATTTTTTGGAGCAGTTTTTATCATTCATCAAATTTTTCAGACATATATTACCATGAGAATGGAAAAGAGAATTATGAGACCGATAGAAAAATTAAAAGATGGAGTGGAACAGATAGCTAAAGGTAATTATGATGTAAAGATTGATAATGAAATACATAATGAAATTGGACTTTTAATATATGATTTTAATAAAATGGCTGAAAGCTTAAAGAATTCTGAAAAGCTGAAACTGGAATATGAAGAAAATAGAAAAGCACTTATAGCAAATATCTCTCATGATTTAAAAACACCTATCACTTCAATTAACGGATATATTGAGGCCTTAGTTGATGGGGTGGTTACTTCACCAGATAAGGTAAATAATTATCTAAATATAATTCATAATAATACTGTTTATATAAATAATCTTATTGATGATTTGTTCTTATTTTCAAAATTAGATATGCAGAAATTAGATTTTAATTTTGAAATAGTGAAAATAAGGCCATTCATGAGAGATCTTATGGAAGAATTTGAGTTTATTCTTAAAGAGAAAAATATTGAATTCAAATTTGAAGACAAGTTAACTGAAGAATTAGAGGTTAATATAGATGGAAAAAGAATGTATCAAGTTATTAGAAATGTTATAGGTAATGCTGTAAAGTATGGGGATCAAGAAAATGCTGTAATAGAAGTAAGATTAAACAATGAAGCTGAATGGATTAAAGTAGAAATAAAGGATAATGGCCCTGGAATTCCAGAAGATAAACTTTCAAATATATTTAATAGATTCTATCGCATAGATACTGAACGTACAAAAGATTTTATGAGTACAGGTCTAGGGCTTGCAATTGCAAAGGAAATGGTAGAAGCTCATGAAGGAAAAATTTATGCAACTAGTATTATGGGGCAAGGAAGTATTTTCACAATAGAACTTCCAATAAGCAACAAAAAGGAGTAGGTCTATGAAACAAATATTAATTATTGAAGATGATATAAACATTGCAGAATTAGAAAAAGAATATCTTCAATTAAATGGGTATAAAGTAGAAATAGTTCAAGATGGAAATCAGGGTTTAAAAAGAGCACTTATGGGTATATTTGATCTCGTTATTGTTGATTTAATGCTTCCTGGTAAAGATGGATATTCAATAGTAGAAGAAATTAGAAAAAAATATGAAATACCAGTAATAATTGTTTCAGCAAGAAGTGAGGATATTGATAAGATAAAAGGATTGGGATTTGGAGCTGATGATTATTTAACCAAACCTTTTAGTCCAGCAGAATTAGTAGCCAGAATAAAATCTCATATGATTAGATATGAAAGATTATCAGGAAATAAAACTCAAGCCAGTGTTATTACTCACAAAGCTTTAGAGATAATGACAGATTCTCATAAGGTTTTCGTAAATGGAAAAGAAGTTATTCTAACCACAAAAGAATATGAACTTTTAGTTTTTTTAGCTTCTAATCCTAATATAGTTTTTACTAAAGATCAACTATTTGATAGAATATGGGGAGAAGGGTATTTTGGAGATACAGCAACTGTAGCTGTTCACATACAAAAGTTAAGGAAAAAGATTGAGAAAGATCCTGGAAACCCAGATTATATTGAAACTCTTTGGGGAACAGGGTATAGGTTTAATTCATAACTTTAACTGCGGAAAATAAAAGGTTATATTTTTAGAGCATTTATGTTAATTTATAAATGCTTTTTTATTCTTTAGGAAATTATATTGTTGGACAATCTGTGGATAACTTTTGAAACAGACTAATCAACTAGGT
>NZ_JAKJJY010000025.1:0-90364 GCF_022320955.1 Clostridium sp. YIM B02555
CACAGCTTAATTTCATATGCCGCTTGCACAAATATGTATCTAATTTCTAGTGTAGTGTTATGATTATAATTTCATAAGGATGCATGTATATTCCATTTATAAGTTTGATTATTCACTTGGATATCATATGTATTGTAATAATTTGAATGAAAAAGTTAAGAAGTTATTTTGAGTTTTAATTTAAGCATTTAGTAATAAGAAGAGTAGTTAAATATTAACGAAACTTCGTTGAAGGTTATAGCCTTTTACTGAATTAACTGGAGAAATATAGGGTGTTTCTTATATTTCATAAAATTCATATTGCGTTCTTATGTAGTATATTTTGGTTTTATTACAACCATTTGGTTGTAATAAGTCGAGGTAAAAGGTGTTGGAAAAACATTATTTATTATAGTATGATATTTTAGAAAAAGTTATAAATTAAGAAATTATTTGTTAAAAAGGGATCTAAAGATATAGGTTATAAATACTAGCTCTTGAATGATACAATAATATATATAAATTATTAAATATAATGAGATGGGAGATTTCAAGATGAATACTGAAGAAAAGAAAGTAAATCAATTGAATACTGCGCAACTGTTGGTGAAGTGCCTTGAAGCCGAAGGAGTAGAATACATTTTTGGTATTCCAGGTGAAGAAAATCTAGAAGTAATGAATGCAATTTTGAACTCAAATATTAAATTTATTACAACTCGCCATGAACAAGGCGCAGCTTTCATGGCAGATGTTTATGGCCGCTTAACAGGAAAAGCAGGTGTTTGTTTATCAACATTGGGACCTGGAGCAACTAACTTAGTAACTGGTGTTGCTGATGCTGATAGTGATGGTGCTCCACTCGTTGCAATTACAGGACAAGTTGGTACTGAGAGAATGCATATTACATCGCATCAGTTTTTAGATCTCTGCAAGATGTTTGAACCAATAACAAGGAAAACCAAGCAAATTGTGCGCCCTGATACTGTAAACGAAATTGTAAGACTTGCGTTTAAATATGCTGAAAGCGAGAAGCCAGGAGCATGTCACATTGATTTACCAGTAAATATTGCAAAAATGCCTGTAAGCATTGGTGAAAAGCCTTTACAAAGAAAGGTTCAACCCAAAGAACATGCAGATTTAACAACTATCGAAGAAGCAGCAGGCGAAATATTTAAAGCTAAGAATCCTATTATTTTAGCAGGAAGTAGTGCTATTAGAAATAATTCTGGAAAAGCAGTTACAGAATTTGCATCAAAATTAAAGATTCCTGTAATTAATACAATGATGGCAAAGGGAATCATTCCTTTTGATAATAAATATTCAATGTGGACAATAGGTATTCCGCAAAAGGATTATGTTAACAAAATTATTGAAGAGGCTGATTTAGTGATTGCAATAGGATATGATATTGTAGAATATGCTCCGGCAAAGTGGAATATAAATGGAAATATTCAAATTGTACATATAGATACAAGTCAAGCTCATATTAACAAGCTTTATCAACCGGTTGTAGAAGTCGTTGGAGATATTTCAGATTCGCTTTATAATATAATGAGAAGAACCTCAAGAAAAGTAGAACCGATAAAAGCATTAGAGATAAAAGAAAAAATGGTAGCTGAGCATGAGAGCTATGCAGATGATAGTGCTTTTCCAATGAAACCACAAAGAATTTTAAATGATGTCAGAAAGGTTATGGGGCCAAGTGATATTGTTATTTCGGATGTTGGTGCTCATAAAATGTGGATAGCAAGGCACTATAATTGTTATGAACCAAATACATGTATTATTTCAAATGGTTTTGCCACTATGGGAATTGGTCTTCCAGGTGCAGTTGCAGCAAAATTAATAAATCCAGATAAGAAAGTACTAGCTATAGTTGGTGATGGCGGATTCATGATGAATAATCAGGAATTAGAAACAGCATTACGTATTGGAACACCAATTGTGGTTTTAATATTCAATGATAGTAATTATGGTTTAATAAAATGGAAACAAGAAGATCAATATGGCAAGAGCTGCTATGTAGATTTTACAAATCCTGATTTTGTAAAATTTGCTGAAAGTATGTATGCAAAAGGTTATCGTGTAGAAAAGGCAGAAGATTTAATTCCAACCTTGGAAGAGGCATTTAAACAAGTGGTGCCAGTAGTTATTGATTGTCAAGTTGATTATAATGAGAACGTAAAATTAACAAATCATTTAAGTGAAGTTTATAAAAATATTTAATATAGGCAAGTGAAATTGTTTTATATTAATTTAATACTTCAAATTTAAATAAGGTAGAAGTAGGGTTAGAATATGGTGAATTTTCTTAATTTAGAGTACTTTTTAGTGGTAGCAGAAGAACTGAATTTTACTAAAGCAGCAAAAAAATTATTTATTTCCCAGCAATCGTTGAGTTGTCATATTTCAAAGCTTGAAAGTGATTTAGAAGTAGAACTATTTAATCGAACAGTTCCATTAACCTTAACGCCGGCAGGAAAGAGTTTGGTGAAAAATGCTACAAAAATGTTAGATTTAAAGAAACAATCTGTAAAAGAACTGGTAGACATTAAAGACTTCAAGCGAGGAGATTTATATATAGGTATATCTCATACAAGAGGAAGAGCTTTTTTACCTGAGATATTACCGTTATATAATGAAAAATTTCCGAGCATTAGTCTGCATTTGTTTGAAGGAAATTCAAAGGAATTAGATGCAGCATTATTTCGCGGCAATGTAGATTTAATTATTGGAATGTTACCATTTAATGTTGAGAATGTTGAATGTGTACCGCTTTGTAATGAAGAAATTCTAATGATTGTTCCAGATAATATATTAGCTAAGTACTTTCCGGATAGTTATGGTATAGTAAAAAGAAAACTTGAAAAAGAGGTTGATATTTCATTACTAAAAAATTGTCCATTCTTAATGGTTAATGCAAAAAATAGCGTTAGAATTGTTGCGGATGAAATGTTTAAGGAAAAGCAGATAAAACCTAATATTATTTTAGAGACAGAAAGTATTGAAACAGTGTTAGCACTTTCAGTAAAGGGAATGGGGATTACCTTCTATCCTAAAACATTAATGAATAATAAAAAGTTGGTATTCGATGAGAATACCTTGCTTGGTGTTAATATTTATCAGTTACAATACAATAAGACACACGGCACACTTGCTATAGGTTATCAAAAAAATCGATATATATCACAAGCAGCAAAGGAATTTATTAATATAGCTAAAAAGAAATATAATGCTATTACTTAATTTCACATACATAAGAAATACCAACCATTAAAAGTATTGCATGCCATTAAATTAAAGAAGTTATATTATTTGGATATATATTGAATATTAATTTTAATTAGAATTTTATTAATATAAAAAATAAATAATAACTAAAGCATCTTCGATAATATACGACAAATAGAGTGAATAATTTATCGGATTGGAGGAAATACATATGATGCGAAGGTTTAATAACCTTAAAATGATGACTAAATTGATTTCTATATTTATATTTTTATCCATGTTTATAGGAATTGTAGGGGGAATAGGAATATATAATATGGATAAGATAAAGTCAAATTCAATGTTAATGCACGATGTCAATCTCAAATCAGTAGAACAACTAAATAACATAGAACAAAATTATCTTAATATTAGAGCTACATTATTAAAAATGACTTACAAGGAAAAAATAGAGAAAAGTGAATTAGACGGACTAGTAAATGATTTTAAGGATTCAACCAAGAAAGCTAACGACCTTTTAGTAAATTATAAGGATAATTTTTCTACAGATAAGGAAAATGCATCTTTAAATAAAATAGAAAATCTATCAAAAGAATATTTAGGCATAGGAGAGAAGGTATCTAATGCAGTTCTGGATGGAGATTATCCAACTGCTCAAAAACAGCTTTCTGGAATGACTGCTACTAGAACGGGTCTTTTTAAAGCACTTGATGAAATAATAAATACTAATATGAGTGAGGCAGACACCGCAGCTGAGAATAACTTAATAGCATATAATGGTTCTAAAATTATGGTTCTAGGAATTACAGCATTAGGATTAATTATAGCTATAATGCTTGGCGTTTTAATATCATTAGTTACTTCAAAGTCATTAAAGAAAATTGTTAAATTTTCTATTGCATTGGGTGAAGGGGATTTGACTAAAAATGTAGATATTAATTCTAAAGATGAGTTTGGTGAAGTTGCTAATTCTTTAAATAAAGCGAAAGACAACATGAAGGCGCTTATAACGGAGATAGTTAACAATGCAAGTGATATTAGTGCTGCTAGTGAACAATTATCAGCTACATCAGAAGAAGTATCTTCGAAGATGGTATTGGTTAATGAATCTACTGAGAGAATAGCTAGGGGAATTCAAGATTTAAGCGCTACAACTCAAGAAGTTAGTGCTTCAGCAGAAGAAATAGGAAATACAACAAATGAATTAACAAAGAAATCAAATATTAGTTTTAAGTCTGCAATTGAAATTAAAGAAAGAGCTATTAAGATAAAAGAAAAGGCAAATGATAATATAGAACAAGGAAATATAATATATGAAGAAAATAGGAAAAATATTTTGAAAGCGATAGAAGATGGAAAAGTCGTGCAAAGTGTTAAACTTATGGCAGATTCAATTGGTGAGATAGCTGAGCAAACAAATCTGCTTGCACTAAATGCGGCAATTGAAGCAGCAAGAGCAGGAGAAATGGGTAAAGGTTTTGCTGTAGTAGCGGAAGAAGTAAGAACCCTTGCAGAACAATCTTCAAATGCTGTTGTAAGTATTCAAGGAATGGTTTATAAAGTACAAGAAGCATTTGATAATATTTCACAAAGTGGACAAGAAGTATTAGAATATCTTGAAAATAACGTTAGACCAAGTTATGAATTACTTAAAGAAACAGGAGTTCAATATGAAAAGGATGCTGAATTTGTTAATGACGTAGCACGTGATATAGCAAATTCGTCTGAGCAGATGAATGAAGTCATAAATCAAATAAATCATGCATTAGAGGAATTAGCATCTACATCTGTAGAATCAGCTAATAATTCTGAGGATATATTAGTCAGTATAAATGAAACGACCCATGCAGTTTCAGAAGTTGCAAAATCAGCACAAAGTCAAGCTGAAACTGCTCAAGTATTAATTGGTTTAGCAGAAAAATTTAGTATATAATACTATTATAGAAGCAATTAAACAGCAGATCGTATTGGAGAAAAAACAATATAATCTGCATTTTTTATTGTGCAAATAAAGAAAATTATTGGATTTTAATTAAATGAAAGTTGAATTTTGTTAGCTTTAGAAATAACGTGATATATAGACTCAAGTGCTTAAATCTATAATAGTAAAGACCAAGAAATATTACTATGGTTGGAATTAAGATAGTATTTCGATATTAATTGTGATAAAATATCACGTGAATTAGCTAAATAATTTTGCATATAATGCAAAAAATATAAAAAAGATGCGTGGAGAAAATAAATGGATAGAAATAAGATGTTTGAAATAAACGAAGTGGCAATGAGGATTAGTGGCTTAGCAATTCAAGCTATGATATATGAAGTCTCTTGCTATCCATCGCCAGGATTAGTATCACCAGTATCTTGTGGTGCTCATAAAGATATGAACTTTTTCACATTTATTGATAGTGCATCAGCATTAAATCAATATTTTACACTATTTGTTCAAGAAGGATTTTCAGATAAGTCCTGTAAGGAAATATTTAATTCTATAAGGAAGATAGGTATAAAAGCTGAAAAAGATATGTTTCTAAAAACTAAAGGCATAAATACTCATAAAGGAATGTTGTTTCAAATGGGAATTACATGTGCTGCGATAGGAAAAGTTATTTATGAGAAAAAGAGTTTTGAACACATACAAGGTATCATAAAAGAGATGACAGCAGGAATAGTAAAGAAAGAACTTGAAACCTTAAAAAAATCTGATGCAAATAGCCATGGTGAAAAATTATTTTTAAAATATAAAACAGATGGAGTAAGAGGAGAAGTAGAAAGGGGTATTCCAACAGTTTTTGAATTTTCTTTAAATTTTTATAAAGAGAATTTTGAATTAAGTATTAATGATAGGTTAGTTCACACTCTTATTGGAATAATGCAAATTTGCAATGATTCTACTATTATCTATAGACATTCAGTAGAAGTGTTAGAAGAAGTTAAAGAATCAGCACGAGAAATAATAGCAATAGGAGGGATGAAAACGGCAAAAGGAAGAGAGAAAATAAATAATTTATGTACAGAGTTTATAAAAAGAAACATTAGTCCTGGGGGAAGTGCAGATCTATTAGGAATAACAGTGTTTTTGAGTCTTGTAGAAGAATATATAAAAGATATTAGAATATAAGTATAATATTATATAGAAAACAACATTTTTTTGTAAATATTGTAGCAATAACAATATAATAGTTGTAATATTTATATAAGATAAATAAAAGAATATAGACATGATGTAAGGAAGTGAATGAATGGACCAAATATTTGAAAAGATTGAGAGCACTGATTTAAGACCTATTAGGGAAATAGTACTTGAGAGGCTTAGGAAGGCAATCATGGATGGAAGTTTTGAGCCTGGAGATAGATTAGTAGAAACGTCTATTGCTGAGGGGATGGGAGTAAGTAGAACACCTGTTAGAGAAGCGTTTAGACAATTAGAAATTGAAGGTTTAGCAGAGAATGTTCCTAGAAAAGGTACTATCGTTAAAGGCATATCAAAGAGAGATATCTTAGAAATATATGAAATTAGAGAAGTTCTTGAAGGATTAGCATTTAGATTAGCGTGTGCTAATATTTCTGAAGCACGAATATTAGGGTTAAAAGAAATGCTTTTAAAAATGGAACAAAGTATTGATAATAATGATATTAAGGAATACTGGAGACTACATGGTGAATTTCATAATACTATAATGGATTTTAGTAATAATCAAAGACTTATAGATCAAATGAAACAGATTTATGAATATTTATCAAAGCTAAGAAATTTCACATTGGTTATGAATAAAAGAAGAATTATTGCCATGGAAGAACATAAAGCATTAATTAAAGCTTTTGAGAATAAAGATGAAATATTAGCTGAACAGATAGGTAGAGAGCATACATTAAATGCTAAGAGGTTTTTATCAAAAGAAATTCACTTGTTTTAATTTTAGTTGTATACAGGTATACTTTACATAGTATGAAAATGAATATCTGTATACAATGTGACATAAAGCGTAAATATTCCTGATTTTTTTTGTAAAAACGATTGCAATGTATTAAAATATATATTATAATATCAATTGTAGAAAGCAAAGTTTTTTATTTTAGTGAATTGTATACAGGTATACAATAGCTATTGCGATATATACAAAAAGTATTTTGATATATATTTTTACAAAACAGATTGTATACAGGTATACAAAAACATTCTATCTCTATTTCAAATTGTATACAGGTATACAAAAGTATAACCTTTATTAATCACAACTCCGAATATGATTTTAATCAGGTATATGTCATAAAAATCTTTGCTTTGTATTATTGAGAAGTGATGCTCAAAGCAGGTATGAAGCTATAAATAATGTAATGTGTATAAAATATTACTATAAATATGAAGGAAGTGATGGTATGGAATACCTTAATTTGGAAGTGGTAATTATTGAAGGTAATGATTATAAAAAATTGAATGAGGTAAAAGAGTTTCTTACCAGACAAGGCTTGAGATTTGATAACAATATAGAATACACAGTTGCATTGTATGATAATGGTAAGTTAATTGCTACTGGTTCATTCGAAAGTAAAGTTTTAAAATGTATAGCTGTAGATGAAGATTATAAAGGGATGGGGATATCAAATAAAATAGTATCTGATTTAATTAGTGAACAATATAGAAGAGGTAATAATCATTTATTTGTATATACAAAGCCAGATAATTATAAAATGTTTAAAGATTTTGGCTTTTATAAAATTGAAGAAGTGCCAAAAAAAGTTCTATTATTAGAAAACGATCCAAATGGAATAAGCAATTTTCTTGAAAGAATTCATAGTAAAAAGGTTGAAGGGAAAATAATTTCATCTGTAGTTGTAAATTGTAATCCTTTCACATTAGGACATAAATATTTGATTGAAAAAGCAGCTAAGGAAAGTGATGTAGTTCATGTTTTTGTGGTTTCAGAAGACAGATCAGTTTTCTCAGCTAACGTTAGATATAAATTAGTTGAAGAAGGATTAAGGCATCTAAAAAATGTAGTGCTGCATAAGGGTGAAGAGTATATAATTTCAAGTGCAACTTTTCCATCTTACTTTATAAAAAAATTAGATGAAGTTGTTAAAATTCATACTTTATTAGATATTAAAATTTTTGCAGAATATATAGTGCCAACTCTAGGAATTAACAGAAGATATATAGGTGAAGAACCGACATGTGAAGTTACTAAAACATATAATGAAACAATGAAAGAAATATTACCAAGTTATGAAGTTGAGGTTATTGAAGTTCCAAGAATAGGCTTTGGAAATAATATAACAAGTGCATCAAGAGTAAGGAAATTAATTAAGGAAAATAATTTCTTGGAATTGAAAAATTTAATTCCTGAGTCAACTTATAATTATTTAATATCAGCAGAAGCTAAGGCAATAATTAATAAGATTTAAAATTTAATAATTTTAAAATAACTAGAATTCAAGGTAGGAGGAAGAGTTATGGAAATAAAAAATACTGCTATGGCAGGAACTCTGGAATCAAGTGATATTACAATAGTAATTGAACCAAATTCAGATAAAGTGATATCAATAAATCTAAAAAGCTCAGTAGAAAAGCAATTTGGTGAACAAATTAAAAAAGTAATAGAGGGTACACTAAAAGAGCTAAATATAGAGAGTGCAATTGTAACTGCTAATGATAAGGGCGCATTGGACTGCGTTATAAAAGCAAGAGTACAGACAGCAGCCTTAAGAGCAGCAGAAGAAACTAACTTTAAATGGGGAGGCGAAAATTAATGTATAAACTAAGAAGAACCATGATGTATATACCAGGAAATAACCCTGGCATGATTAAAGATGGACACATTTATGGAGCAGACTCAATAATGTTTGACTTAGAAGATTCTGTGTCATTAAACGAAAAAGATGCTGCTAGATTTTTAGTATATAATGCATTAAAATCTATAGATTACGAAGGTATTGAAACAGTAGTAAGAATAAATGGATTAGATACATGTGGAATGGAAGATTTAGAAGCTATAGTTAGAGCACAGCCTGATGTTATAAGACTTCCAAAGACAGAAAGTGCACAGGATATTATAGATGTAGAAAATGAAATAGCAAGAATAGAAAAAGAAGCAGGAATACCAGTTGGAAAGACAAAGATGATGGCAGCAGTTGAAGGTGCATTAGGAGTAATGAATGCAAGAGAAATAGCAACAGCTAGCAAAAGACTTATGGGTATAGCAATTGGTGCTGAAGATTATGTAACTGATTTAAAGACAACACGTTCACCAGAAGGAATAGAATTATTATTTGGAAGAAGTCAAATAATATTAGCAGCAAGAGCAGCAGGAATATATGCTTTTGATACAGTATACTCAGATGTAAATAATGAAGAAGGCTTTGCTAATGAAGTTAAATTAATAAAGCAATTAGGCTTCGATGGTAAATCAGTAATTAATCCTAGACAAATAGGACCTGTTCATGAAATATATACACCATCGCAAAAAGAAATAGATAAATCTATTAGAGTAATAAAAGCAGCTGAAGACGCTAAAAAGAGGGGCTCAGGAGTAGTATCTTTAGATGGGAAAATGGTAGATAAGCCAATAATAGAAAGAGCTCAAAGAGCACTTATGTTAGCAGAAGCAGCAGGTGTATATGTTAATGAAGGAGGAGACGAAATTGCTTAAGAATAAAATTGGTAGAGAAGTACCAGAACATATAGAAGGACTTGGAGAACTAAAGGCTTACAATGGACCATTTGATTTCCAACCTGAAAAACGTAAATTTGGACGTAAAATATCTCAAGTGTTGCCTGGAGAAAGTAAATTATTGAATAGCATTGAAGATGCGGTTGTAAAATCTGGGCTTAAGGATGGTATGACAATATCTTTCCACCATCACTTTAGAGAAGGTGACTTTATTTTAAATATGGTTCTAGATGTTATTGCTAAACTAGGAATTAAAAACTTAACATTAGCTCCAAGTTCATTAAATGGAGTACATGAACCAGTAATTGAACACATCAAAAATGGAGTGGTTACTAAAATAATCACTAGTGGTGTTAGAGGACCTTTAGCTGAAGCTATCTCAAATGGAATTTTAGATACGCCAATTATAATTCGTTCTCATGGTGGTAGAGCTAGAGCTATAGAAGCAGGGGATTCACAAATTGATGTTGCATTTTTAGGTGTACCTTGCTGTGATGAATATGGTAATGCAAATGGATATAGTGGAGAATCATTCTGCGGATCATTAGGATATGCTAAGGTAGATGCAGAATTAGCAGATAAAGTAGTACTTATTACAGATAATATAGTTGGATATCCTAATGTGCCTGCAAGTATTGTTCAAACTGATGTAGATTATGTAATAAAAGTTGAGGCTATTGGTGATCCTAAAGGTATAGTATCAGGTGCTACAAGATATACTAAGAATCCAAGAGAATTATTGATTGCTAAATATGCAGCAGCAGCAATTGAAGCTTCTGGTTATTTTGTTCCAGGATTCTCTATGCAATGTGGTACAGGTGGTGCATCACTAGCAGTTGCAAGATTTATAAGAGAAAAAATGATTGAAAAAGATATCAAAGCTAGTTTTGCCTTAGGTGGAATTACAGGGCAATTTGTAGAAATGTTAGAAGAAGGGTTAATTTCAAAACTATTTGATACTCAAAGTTTTGACTTAACAGCAGCAAAATCAATAGGAGAAAACCCAAATCATTATGAAATAAGTGCATCCTTCTATGCTAATCCTCATAACAAAGGGTGTGCAGTTAATAAGCTGGATATAGTTATGTTAAGCGCATTAGAAGTAGATACTGATTTTAATGTTAATGTTATTACAGGTTCAGATGGAGTAATAAGAGGTGCTTCAGGTGGACATTGTGATACTGCAGCAGGTGCAAAACTTGCAATGATTGTTTGTCCATTGATTAGAGGAAGAATACCTACAATTGTAGATAAGGTTAACACAGTAATAACTCCAGGAGAAACAATTGATGTTGTAGTTACTGATAGAGGAATAGCAGTAAATCCATTAAGACAGGATTTAATTGAAAGATTTAAAAAAGCAAAACTTCCTGTATTTACTATAGAAGAATTAAAAGAGAAAGCAGAAAGTGTTACAGGAAAAGCAAAACCAATTGAATATGGAGACAAAATTGTTGGTATAGTAGAATACAGAGATGGAACAATTATTGATGTTATCAGACAAGTAAAATAAATTAAATGGGGAATTGATATGATTAAAGAAAAACAAGTACTTGAACAAATACTTGATGCAAGAGAGAAAAGAGCTGAAAAGCAGAGAGAATTAATTAATATTTATCAAAATACTTTGATTTCTTTTACATTAAATATTCCAGGAGTAGAAAAGCAAAATCCAACATTTACAAATATTCATAAAAAAGGGATTGAATTATTAGAAGAAGAATTGAGTAAACAAAATATAAAATTACTTTGTAAAATAGTTCAAACTACTGCTGATGGTGACGAAGCATTCTTAGTAGTTGATGCAGGTCAATGGGTCATAAAAAGAATTACTACAGCTATTGAAGAAAGTCATAAATTAGGAAGATTATTTGACTTTGATGTAATTAATAAAAATGCAGAACAAGTTAGCAGAAGTGAAATTGGCTTACATTTGAGAAAGTGTTTGTTGTGTAATAATAGTGCAAAAGCATGTGGAAGAAGCAGAAACCATTCGGTTAGTGAATTATTAGATAAGATATATGAATTAATTGATTATGAAAAATAATATACACAGCAACTACTAATACTTGAAAATCATGCAATCCAATTAATTGTATACAAGTATACAATTTAAAAATAAATATTTTACTTAATGGAAGGGTAGGTATAAAAAAGTGAAACAAAATATAACAAGAAAAATTCTACAATCACATTTAGTTGAAGGACAAATGATTGCAGGCGAAGAGATATCAATTAAAATTGACCAAACATTAACTCAAGATGCTACAGGTACAATGTCATACTTAGCTTTTGAAGCATTAGGGATACCAAAAGTTAGAACTGAAGTTTCAGTAAGCTATATTGACCATAATACATTACAAGCAGGTTTTGAAAATGCAGATGATCACTTATTTTTACAATCGATAGCTAAAAAACATGGTATATATTGTTCAAGACCAGGTAATGGAATATGTCATCAACTTCATACAGAAAGATTTGCAGCACCAGGAAAAACATTATTAGGCTCAGATAGTCATACTCCTACTTCAGGTGCTTTAGGTATGATAGCTATAGGTGCAGGAGGAATGAGCGTAGCAATGGCTATGGCAGGACAACCATTCCCATTAGTAATGCCACAAGTAATTAATGTTAAGTTAGCAGGAAAATTAAACCCAGGAGTTGCTGCTAAAGATGTTATTTTAGAAATTTTAAGAATTATGACAGTTAAAGGCGGAGTTGGAAAAGTATTAGAATATACTGGACCAGGAGTAGAAACATTAAGCGTAACTGAAAGACAAACAATAACTAATATGGGAGCAGAACTTGGTGTAACAACTTCTCTTTTCCCAAGTGATAAAGTAGCTTATGAATTCATGAAAGCGCAAGGAAGAGAAAAAGACTGGGTAGAATTATTACCAGATGAAGATGCTGAATATGATGGAGTAATGGAAATAAACCTTAATGAAATTGAACCAATGGTAGCTCAGCCTAGTATGCCAGACAAAGTAGTTAAGATAAAAGACCTTGAAAAAACTAAATTACATCAAGTATTTATAGGAAGCTGTACTAATGCATCTTACAGCGATTTAGCTAAAGCAGCAGCTATTTTAGATGGAAAATGTGTTCATCCAGATGTAAGTCTTTCTGTAGCGGCAGGATCAAAGCAAGTTTTTGAAATGATAGCAAGAGATGGAATACTTCAAAAATTAATTGCTTCTGGAGCTAGAGTACTTGAAAGTGCATGTGGACCATGTGTTGGTATAGGTCAAGCACCTCCATCAGCTGGAGTTTCTCTAAGAACTTCTAATAGAAACTTTAGAGGTAGAAGTGGAACAAAAGACGCACAAGTTTATTTATCAAGTCCAGAAGTTGCAGCAGCTAGTGCTATAGCAGGAGTAATAATAGATCCTAAGGATGTAGTAGATGTAAGTATTCTAGAAACAATAAAAGAATCAATGGATCGTATTGTAGATGACAGAATGTTAGAAGCACCTGTTGAAAATACAGATGATGTTGTTGTAAGAAGAGGACCAAATATTCAACCATTACCATTAAGGGGAGAATTAGATTCAGAAATAAATGCACCATGTCTTATTAAAGCAGAAGATAATATTACAACTGATGATATTATGCCTGCTGGTGCTAAAATTCTTCCACTTAGATCAAATGTTCCAGCTATCTCTC
Source organism: Clostridium sp. YIM B02555 (assembly GCF_022320955.1). Taxonomy (NCBI): domain Bacteria; kingdom Bacillati; phylum Bacillota; class Clostridia; order Eubacteriales; family Clostridiaceae; genus Clostridium; species Clostridium sp. YIM B02555. The sequence goes on from NZ_JAKJJY010000025.1 coordinate 13,548, forward strand.
AATATGTATTTAATGGAATAGATCCTACATTTGCTAAGAGAGCTAAAGAAAGTGAAAATGGTGGATTCATAGTAGCTGGAGAAAACTATGGACAAGGATCAAGTAGAGAACATGCTGCTCTTGCACCTATGTATTTAGGAGTTCAAGTAGTACTCGCGAAATCTTTTGCAAGAATTCATCATGATAACTTAATTAATTATGGAATTCTACCATTGAGATTTACTGATGCAGCTGATTACGACAGAATAAATCAAGATGATAAATTAGTCATTAAGAATGTTAAAGAATTAGTAAATAAGAGTGAATTTGTTATATCAAATGAAACACAAGGATTTGAAATTAAGGCGTATGCAACACTTTCAGACAGACAAAAAGAAGTGTTGTTAGCAGGTGGACAATTAAACTTTATTAAGAAATTATTGTAATAATCAATACAATAAATTTTAAAAAGTACTATTATAAAAAACTCAATAATTATAAAAATTCTTTGGGATGCCATTAAAATTATGTGGTGTGATTCAATGACATCTCAAAGAATAAGTGATAAAAAATTATCTAAATATGATTTTACTATTTATTGAAAATTTACGCAAGATATTAACAGGAAGCGATATTTTAAGGGAGAGTTGAAAATGAATAAAGTAAAATGTGCTATAATGCGCGGAGGTACAAGTAAAGCGGCAGTATTTCATTATGATGATATGCCAAAGGATAAGACTAAATGGTCAGATTTCCTTTTAGATGTAATGGGAAGTCCTGATGCAAGACAAATCGATGGTCTAGGTGGAGCTAACTCATTAACAAGTAAAGTTGCTATAATAAAAAAAGCAGAAAGCAAAGAGTATGATGTGGAATATACTTTTGCTCAAGTTAGTTTAACTGATAGAGTAGTTGATTTTAAAGGAAATTGTGGGAATATTTCGTCAGTAGTAGGTCCATTTGCAATAGATGAAGGATTAGTGGAAGTTACAGGCGAAAAGGTAGCGGTAAGAATATTAAATACAAACACAAATAAATTAATAGTTGCAGAAGTAGAAGTAGAAAACGGGCGTGCAAAAACTGAAGGTGAAGCCTATATTCCAGGGGTACCTAATCCAGGTTCACCAATATATCTAGGATTTTGCAATCCTGAGGGATCTGTTACGGGGAAGCTTTTACCTACAGGCAATGTAATTGATTTCATTGAAACTTCAATAGGTAAAATAAGCATTTCAATTGTTGATGCAGCTAATCCTCTAGTTTTTATTAATGCTGGAGATATTGGATTAAAAGGTACTGAATTACCAGAAGACTTTACAGATGAAAAGTTAAAGCTAATAGAAGAAATACGCTCTATAGCAGCTGAAATGTGTGGATTTGCCAGTAAAGAAGAAGCAACAAAAAAATCGCCAGCTGTACCAAAGTCAACAATTGTATCAGCATCAGCTGATTATGTAGACTTAAGTGGAAATGAAAGAAAAGAAGAAGATATGGATTTAGTTGTTAGAATGATGTCAATGCAAAAGCCACATAAGGCGCTTGCAATAACAGGTGCGGTATGTATAACAGCAGCTGCTAGTATTAAAGGAACTCTAGTTAATAAGTTAGTGCAAAACAGTAGTGATAAAATTACAATTGGTCATCCAGGCGGTGTCACAGATACAATTGCTCAATCTAATGGGGAAAAAATTGAATCTGTAAAAATTCTTAGAACTGCACGTAGAATAATGGATGGTCATGTCTATACAAGAGGAAATTATTAAAAGTTTATTACAAAAGAAAAAATATGATAAATTTCTAAATTTGAAAGGGGAACATTATTATGCATTTTAATATTGGAGCTTTTACGTTAAATCAATTTGTATTATTATTTGCAGCAGCATTTTTAGGATTAGCGTTTGGAAAAATAAAAATTGGAAAATTCTCGTTTGGACTTTCAGGAACTTTATTTTCAGGACTTTTACTAGGTTGGGCAGCAGTTGCTTTTGCAAGAGGTATAGGAGAAGGAGATGCGTTATATAAGACAGCACAGAAAGTTGTGACTGGTGGAATTATTTCTAAAGATTTCTTTGATTTCTTCTTAATTCTATTTATCACAGCAGTTGGGCTTTTAACGGGAAAAGACATAGCAAGAGCCTTAAAAAAATATGGATTAAAATTCCTTATAATAGGTTTTGTTATTACATTTACTGGAGTAGCGGCAACATATGGATTCATTGTATCAAGTGATAAATATAGTGCATACCAAGTATCAGGTATATATACAGGTGCACTTACAAGTTCACCAGGATTAGCTGCTTCTCTTGAAACAGTAAAAAATCAAGCTGATAGTGTAGAAACAAGATACCAACAATTATCTAATGAAGATAAGACTAAAGTATTAAAAATGGTTGATAAATCAGGTGCATTAACACCAGAAAATACACCTGAATTAAGTAAGGAACAAATAGATAAGTTTATTAAGACAGCACAAAGTGATGTAAGTTTAGGACACACATTAGCGTTTCCATTTGGATTATTAACAATTATTCTTTCAGTAGTTTTCTTACCTAAACTTTTCAGAATTGATGTGGATAAGGAAAGAGAAGAATTTGCTGCAGGAATGCAAAAAGAAGCAGAAGGAATGAAAGAAGCAGCTGTAACTAGTGAAAAATCAGAAAATATTAAAGAAGGCAAATTTAATCTTATAGCTTTTGCTTTTGTATGTTTCCTTGGATATTTCTTAGGAAGTTTCAAGTTTAGCTTAGGTGCAGGTGAATTTAGCTTAGGAACATCTGGTGGTGTATTAGTAGCAGCACTTACTTGCAGCCACTTTGGAAAAATTGGACCACTTAACTTTAGAATGGATAGCAAAGTATTAGGTGTAGTAAGACAAATCGGATTAGGATTCTTCTTATCTACAGTTGGTTTAATGTATGGTTACGATGCAGTTAGTGTATTTGGAGGTTCAGGTGCAACTGTAGCCATGATGGGATTAGTAGTTGTTGTAGTATCAATATTAATGGGATTCATTGTGGGAAGATATGTATTCAAACTAAACTGGATGGTGTTAGCAGGAGCAATTTGTGGTGGTATGACATCAACACCAGGACTTGGAGCCGCTACTGATGCAGTAGGAAGTGATTACCCGGCAATAGGTTATGGAGCAACGTATCCTTTCGCATTAATATACAAAGTAGTGTTATTAATGATATTACACAAACTGTTTATAATTTAACATAAGAATAAAATCGATGCATTTTACCAAGGATGATTAACGTAATAGTGATTAATTAGTAGAATAAACAAGTAAAAATAAGAGAGATTTATTACTATAAAATAATTTTATAATGTAAATCCAATATAAAATGTACTAAATCTCTCTTAATTATCATTGCTAAATGTGTAACAAAGTATGTGATTTGGAAGAGTATTTAAAAAAGATTAAATAAAGAAAATTTATAAAAATAATAGGAACATTGAATTAGAAAATTATAATCATATGAAAAGGACTTTAATAGAAAATTAAGAGAAGAAAATTTCATAGGAATTAAAATATATTAAAATATTAAGGAGAAGATTCAAAGATGAGTATAAATTTAAATTATCTAAATATAAAACAATATAATAACTTATATAGAAATATTAGTGTAGAAGCACTAACAAAGTTTGCAACCGAAAGGGGAGAAGGTACCTTATCGGATAAAGGAGCCTTAGTTGTAAATACAGGAAAATACACAGGAAGATCTCCAAAAGACAGATTCATTGTTGAAGATGATGTTACAAAAGACACAATAAATTGGGGAGAAATAAACTTACCTATAGATGAAAAAGTATTTGATAAAATTTATGCTGATGTTATGGATTATTTAAAGGAAAAAGATCTATTCGTATTTGATGGTTTTGTTGGTGCTTTAAAGGAATATACCCTTCCAATAAGAGTTGTATGTGAATGTGCTTACCAAGCTATGTTTGCAAATCAAATGTTTGTTAGACCAACTGATGAGGAACTTTCTAAGCATATTCCAGAGTTTAACGTGATTTCAGCTCCAGGTTTTAAGGCTAAGGGAGTTGAAGATGGGTTGAATTCGGAAGCATTTGTATTAATGAATTTTTCAAAGAAAATAATTCTTATAGGTGGAACAGCTTATTCAGGAGAAATAAAAAAATCTATGTTTTCAGTAATGAATTTCTTACTTCCTCAAAAAGGTGTATTGCCAATGCACTGTTCAGCAAATAAAGGAGAAGATGGACAAACTGTCATTTTCTTTGGATTATCAGGTACAGGAAAAACAACATTGTCTACAGATCCTAATAGAAAACTTATAGGAGATGATGAGCATGGCTGGTGCGATAAAGGCGTATTCAATTTTGAAGGCGGCTGTTATGCTAAGGCAATAGGCCTTAATAAAGAAAAGGAAAAAGAAATATATGGTGCAATAAAATCAGGAGCTTTACTTGAAAATGTAGTGATAAATGAAGCTGGGGTTCCAGATTATAATGATGGAACACTTACTGAAAATACTAGAGTAGCTTATCCATTGCATCATATAGAAAATATTGAAGTTAGTGGTGTTGGAAACACTCCTGATAAAATTATATTCTTAACAGCAGATGCATTTGGGGTAATGCCTCCAATAAGTAAATTAACTAAAGAAGCTGCTATGTATCATTTTATGTCTGGTTATACAAGTAAGGTAGCTGGAACAGAAAGAGGAATAACAGAACCTAAAGCTACATTCTCAGCTTGTTTTGGAGAACCATTTATGCTTTTAAATCCAGCAGTTTATGCAAAATTATTAGGTGAAAAAGTTGATAAAAATAATGCAGAAGTTTACCTTATAAACACCGGCTGGGTAGGTGGAGCATATGGAAAAGGCAATAGAGTTAATCTTTCTTACACAAGAGAAATGGTTAATGCAGTAATTGGAGACAAGTTTAAAGATGTCAAATTCAATGAACATCCAGTATTTAAGGTACTTGTGCCAGAAATGTGTCCAAATGTTCCAGGTGAGCTTCTTGATGCGAGAGGTTTATGGGAAAATAAAGAAGAGTACGATAAAAAAGCTGAAGAATTAGCACAAAAATTTAATAAAAATTTTGCGAAATTTAATGATGTATCAGATGATATTGCAAATGCAGGACCAAGCCTATAAATATTTGCATGTAACTTGATGAGTCTATATAGTCCCTTGTACTAAAAGTTGAAGATAGTGATTATAAGGAATACTTACAATGGTATTGGAGGAACAGAATTTATGGGAAGGTTTATTATAGAAGAAGCTAAGAGATGTTTAAATTGTAAGAAGCCAATGTGTAAAGAAGGCTGCCCAGTTAATACCCCTATTAATGAAATTATAGAAATGCTTTTAAATGGAAACATTATGGACTGTGGAGAAAAACTTTTCGAAAATAATCCATTGTCAGTAATATGTTCACTAGTATGTCCGCATGAAAATCAGTGCGAGGGACATTGTGTTTTAGGAAGAAAAGGCAGTCCAGTTCAAATAAGTTTAATAGAAAACTATATATCAGACTATTATTTAAATTTCGATACTAATAAAACAATAAAAAAGGTTAACAAGAAAGTTGCAATAATAGGTTCAGGTCCGGCAGGAATTACTATAGCTATTATGCTTGCGACTAAAGGTTATGACATAACTATTTTTGAAGCACTTGATAATATTGGTGGAGTTTTATGGTATGGAATTCCAGAATTTAGATTACCTAAAACTGTTCTATTAAAATTAAAAGATAAATTATTAAACATGGGAATAAAAATAAGACCAAATACTTTAATTGGGTCGGCTATAACTGTTGACGATATATTTAGGGATGGATATGAAGCTATATTTATTGGCACAGGGGTGTGGAAACCTAGAAATTTAGGTATAAAAGGTGAAACTTTTGGACATGTTCATTATGCTATAGATTATTTAAAAAATCCATCAGTCTATAACTTAGGTAAAAGATTATGTATAGTAGGTGCAGGCAATGTAGCAATGGATGTTGCAAGAACAGCTCTGAGAAATGGCTGCACAGATGTTAATATAATGTATAGAGAAGGGCCTGAAAGTATTGAAGCAGAACCAATTGAAGTGGAATACGCTAAAATTGACGGTGTTAAGTTTGAATTTTATAAAGCCCCAATTGAAATAGTTGATGAAGGTATTAAATATGTGCAAACTAAAATTATAGAATGCACTGATGGAAGTAAAAAAATTGAATACTGTGAATCTACAGAGGCTATTTTTAAAGCGGATTCAGTAATTTTGGCAATTGGACAAGGACCTCGTTCAAACATTGTTTCCAACACTATAGGAATAAATGTTAATGGAGTTGGGTTAGTAGAGGTTGATCAATTTGGAAGAACTAGTAGAAAAGGAGTATTTGCATCAGGAGATGTAGTAACTGGTGCAAAAACAGTAGTCGAAGCTGTAAGAGTATCTAAAATGGTAGCACAGGCCATTGATGAGTATGTTTGTTCACTAGAAGAGTAGATATAAAATACGGTTTGCAATAATTTAAATTAATTGTGAAGGGGAGGTGAAATTGAACTATTACAAAGTAATAGTTCAATTGGCATATGGGTATAAATGTAAAAGAAGAATCGTTAAGATTACATAAAGAGAAAAAAGGTAAACTTGAAGTAGTAGGAACTATGCCATTAAGAAATGGTGAGGATTTAGCATTAGCCTATACTCCAGGTATAGCAGGTCCATGTTTAGAAATTGCTAAAGATAAAGAAAATGCATATGAGTATACAATAAAAGGAAGAAGTGTTGCTGTAATCACAAATGGAACAGCAGTACTAGGTCTTGGAAATATTGGATCACTTGCAGGACTTCCAGTAGTTGAAGGTAAGGCATTATTACTTAAAAGATTTGGAAATGTGGATGCAATGCCAATTTGTATAGATTCTACAGATTCAGATGATATAATAAATACAATAAAAAATATTTCAATAGGTTTTGGCGGAATACATCTTGAAGACATAAAAGCTCCAGAGTGTTTTTATATTGAAGAAAAGCTAAAAGAAATACTTGATATACCAGTGTATCATGATGATCAACATGGAACAGCTATTGCAGTTTTAGCAGGATTATATAATGCATTAAAAATAGTAGACAAAGATTTAGCTAAAATAAAAGTAGTTATAAATGGTGCAGGTGCTTCAGGTATAGCAACAGCTAAACTTTTAATTTCAGCTGGAGTAGAAAATATAATATTATGTGATATAAATGGTGTTGTTGTAGAAGGTGATGCTACATTAAATGAACCACAACAAAAAATTGCAATGGTTACTAATAAAGGTTTAGAAAAAGGAAAATTAGAAGATGTTATTAAAAATGCTGATGTCTTTATAGGTGTTTCAGATGCTAACACATTAACTAAAGAAATGGTAGAGAGCATGAATAAAGATAGCATAGTTTTTGCTTTAGCTAATCCAACTCCAGAAATCATGCCTGATGAGGCAAAAAAAGCAGGAGCTAGGGTTATAGCTACAGGAAGATCTGATTTCCCAAATCAAATTAATAATGTTTTGGTATTCCCAGGAATTTTCAAAGGAGCTCTAAAGTCTAGAGCTAAAGACATATGTGATGAAATGAAAATTGCAGCTGCAAAAGGAATTGCTAATTTAATAAATGATGATGAATTACATGAAGAGTATATAGTACCTACAGTATTTAATGAAGAAGTATGTGATGCAGTTTGCAATGCTGTTACTGAAACAGCAAGAAAGTTAGGTACAGCTATAGATTGGAAATAATCCGTATTAAGATAAGGTAGGATTGTTGCTATAAAAAAAGATTTACATATTAGTGAAAAAGTTAATCCAGAAAAGCTGTTGCAGATTCAATACGTCTGCAGTAGCTAGTTTCTTGCATTTGAAATATTGAGGGTACTTGCTATAACTAACATATATAAAAATAATCAGAAATGCTATTTGTAAAAGAGCAAAAAAATCTATCTTTTGGAGTAGGATTTCTATGCTCTTTTGACTCTTAAATAAATAACTATACTATATCAAGTAAAGAAGTACAGTAAATTTGTTATGATTTTAATATTTGAATTACCTCATCTTTAGTGTAAGTGGTTTTATCTTCTCTGCTTTGAATAGTTTTAATTTTTTCATTTACAATATAATCAAAAGTTTCAATAGAATTATTGAGTTCGTTATTTGTTATGCATACAGATTCATTGCAACATGCGCAAAATCCAAAGCCTGCACATTTTGTGTAGTGTGTACCATAGTCATTTTCATTATTTTTATAGCTCATAATATAAATTCCCCCTTGATTTTTATGTTAATTTTTATTTTCCAATATTTAATAGTTTAAACTAAATGTTTATATTAGTAGGTTAATTGCGCTTTATTAACCAGATTGTGAATATTCTGTAATATAATAATAAACTATAAAGTATAAATTGTAAACTATAAATTATAGTTTATTACTATTGTTTGTTGTTTGATATATATAATTTATCATGATAAACTTAGATTATGTGGTGTGTCAGCATGAAAATTGCTGCGAAATGGAGGTTAAAATGATTCAAAAGCGAAATTTAACAAAGGAAAAAATTATTCAAACTACTTTTTTGTTGGCTGATGAAATTGGGCTTAACCAGATTAGTTTTCCAAAAATTGCAGAAAAACTTAATATAAAATATCCATCATTATATAATCATTACGAAAATATAGAGGATCTTAAAATAAAAATGACAATATACTTTTTAAACAACTTAAATTCAGAGTTAATGAAAAGATTAATAGGAAAAAGTGGTGATAATGCTATTAGAGAGTTTTCAGATGTATATAGAGAATTTGCTATTAAAAATAAGAGTGGTTATAGACTCTATATGAACATTCCAAGTACTGAAAATGAAGAAGTAAAGCGTTTATCAAAAGAAATTAATACTATGATACATAAAATTTTAGAATTTTATAATGAGGATAATGCATTTATAACTCATAAAAGCAGAGCCTTGAGAAGTCTTTTACATGGGTTTGTGTCCTTGAGTTCTCATGGATATTTCCAAACGCCAGTGGATTTAAAGGAAAGTTTTAAAGTAATGATTGATGATTTTATATTTAATATATCGATATCTATACAAAATAATTCCAATATTTGAAGTTGAATTTTCATTATAAAAATTTAATGATTTTTCTAATAAACTATCTGTATTTGATTATAATTTTCTAATAGTCTTTTAAGCCTAAACATTAATAGAGTTAAGGTATTGCTTTATTTTTTGCTTAGTTTCTAAGTGAATTTTCTACATTTGCTGAAGGTGGTGCTTTAGCAGTACTTTGCAAGGGGTTATATTTAATTATTCATTAATAATCTGTAATAAAAGAAGTAAGAATCAATTTTAATTGATTTTTACTTCTTTTATTATATCTTAAAAGTGAGATGATTTTAAATTATTTTCTAATTAAAAAAGAAAATAATAATAATTATGTAATTGTGTGTATAAATATCTAAAAAATAAATGGAGTCAGTGTAAATGAAAAATAAAAACACAATCAATAGTGCAAGAGAATGTACTATAAATTTCAGTATTTGCAGATAAGTATTTATAAAAATAAATAAATTAAGAATAAATGAATGAGGTTGTTTGAAAAATTGCAAAAATAATTTTAAAAGTCTTGTGCGAGCATATAATGATGTGATATTATAAATATACAGTAATGATGGAAATGTGGATTTAAATAAATGTAAGAATTAACTCTTATAAGAGAGAAATTATATAGAAAAAACTACTTGTTAGAAAATAGCAATACAAAAAAACTAGTATTTGCAAGCTATTAAGTAAAATAGAAAGGATGATATTGATGAAGATTACTTATATTGAGCATAGTTGTTTTTCAGTCGAATTTGAAAATGTGGTTCTATTGTTTGATTATTATAAAGGACAGCTTCCTAAGTTTGAAAAAGACAAAATAATTTATGTGTTTTCAAGTCATATGCATCATGATCATTTTAATATGTCAATTTTTGAACTATTAAAAGAATATCCAAATATTAAGTATGTTTTTTCAAGTGATATTAAGATGGCTTTTGGACGGAATTTATTTAATATGCATGGGGTTACTGATGATATTTATGAAAAAATTGAATTCATGAGAAGTAATGATGTTCTTGAAACTATAGATTTAAAAATAGAAACTTTAAATTCGACAGATGAAGGAGTGGCATTTATTGTTACAGTAGATGGTAAGACAATTTATCATGCTGGCGATCTAAATTTATGGGTATGGAATTACAAGGATGAAGATTTTAATGAAAATATGCTGCAAGATTTTGAGAGAGAAATAGCAAAAATAAAAAATAGACATTTTGACGCTGCTTTCCTAGTTTTAGATCCTAGGCAAGGAGAATGGTTTAACTTAGGTTTTGATTATTTTATGAAAAATACTAATACAGATAAAGTTTATCCAATGCACTTTTGGAATGATAATTCAGTAATAAATATGCTAAAAGCAATGAATTGTTCTGAAATATATCGTGAGAGGATAATTTCATATTGATAATTAATAGAATAACTATAACAGTGAAAAATATTTAAATAATCTTAGAACTGAATAAAATAAAAAACATTTATGATAACACAATGCGTATAAAGAATCTTCTCTTGATTACAATAGAAGGTTCTTTATTTTTTTACATGCCAAAAATGGTGCTGTAAATGTCAATATCAAAATGTAACTTGAAAGTACAATGCAAGAATTATACTTATGCAACAATTACCGAAATCAGAGACATTTATCTTCCACAGGACTAGTGAAATTTTCGCTGGATGGGTTCTAAGTGGAAGGTTGCCCCCATTTCTGCATGTTCCTAAAGTAAATTTATGACAAGCAGAAAATGGAACAACCTTCCACTAATAACCATCATCAGCTCAATTTCACATGCCTGCTTCCAGAAAAATGTATCTAATTTATAGTGTAGTGTTGCGATTATAATTTCTCAATGATGCATGTATATTACATTTATAAGTTGAATTATTAATTTGGATATCTATATATAAAATAAAGTCTTAAGTCATCTGATGTGCACAAAACTAATGCTAAACTCCTCTGTTTATAAATTTAACTTCAAAATATGATTGACGAATCAAAATAAATATGCAATAATTTATTTATAGCAACTTACTAAAAGTAACAAAGTATAATTAAGTGCTTTTGTTGACAATAGTAAGTTTTGAGATTTTAATATATCAATTCAACAATTTTGATTAAGTTATTAATAATAAATAGGAGGAGTGCAAAATGTTAAAAAAGATTGATAATAAAAATATGGGGAGGAGTGATCTTGGATGGTTAAGAAGTAAATTTCATTTTTCCTTTGCAGAATATTATAATCCCAATAATATAAACTTTGGAGTTTTAAGAGTTATAAATGATGATTTAGTTGAAGTTAATACTGGATTTGATACTCATCCTCATAGAGACATGGAAATAATCTCATATGTAGTTGATGGCGAATTAACACATGGAGATAGTATGGGGAATAAAAATACAATAACACGTGGTCATGTTCAATATATGAGTGCTGGAACAGGGGTATATCATAGTGAACACAATTTAGGAAAAGATAGATTGAGATTTTTACAGATATGGATTTTTCCTGATAAACAAGGTTATAAACCTAACTATGGAGATTATAGATTTGATTGGAATAAAAGACAAAACAAATGGCTTCATATGGTTTCAAGCAAAGATGGAGATGCACCAATAAAAATAAATCAGGATATAAATGTTTATTCTTTAGAACTTGAGGAAGGAAAAGAGATAAATTTTCAAGTTGATGAAAGAAGACAGGCATATTTAGTTCAAATAGAGGGAAAGGCTTTAATAAACAGTATTGAGTTAGAGGATCGTGATGGAATGGAAATAGTTGAGGAAGATATTATAATCCATGCTAAAGAAAACTCCCACATTTTAATTTTAGAAATGAGTAAAGAAAACTAATATTAAATTAGTAGATTTTATTTATAAGAGAAATAATAAAAAAATTGCAGGCGACTGTGGATCCGTAGATTTTTTTACGCATCTGCCTTTTCGAACGTATGTGAGAAAAATGTGCACATTAGAAAAGGCAGCTATGCTGCATATAAGAACATTTTATGCAGGCGAATATGATTTGTTTTTTATTCTTTTCTTATACACAACTCACCTAAATAGAACTTTTCATATATTATCCACAGATTTTACTGAATTATAAATTACTAAAGAATAAAAAAATATTTTAGATAACTAGGAGGAATGATTAATGTCAAAAGATTTTTTAACTGCAGTAGCAGATAGACGTTCATATTATGGAATTAGTAAGGAAACAGTAGTTTCAGATGAGAGAATAAAAGAGATTATAGAGCATGCGGTTAAGCATACTCCATCAGCATTCAATTCACAAAGTGCAAGAGTGGTTCTCTTGCTTGGAGATCAGCATGATAATTTGTGGAATATTACAAAAGAATCTTTAAGAAAAATTGTACCAGCTGATCAATTCAGTTCTACTGAAGAAAAAATAGATTCATTTAAAAATGGGTATGGTACAGTTTTATTCTTTGAAGACAGTAGTGTAATAGAGTCACTTCAACAAAACTTTGCTTTGTATAAAGATAATTTTCCAATCTGGTCTCAGCAAGCAAGTGGAATGCATCAATTTGTTATTTGGACAGCACTTGAAATTGAAGGATTTGGAGCATCCTTGCAACATTATAATGAGCTTATTGAAAATGATGTGAAGAAAGAATGGAGTATACCCGACAACTGGAAGCTAATTGGGCAAATGCCATTTGGAAAGCCAACAGCAGAGCCGGATGAAAAGAAATTCCAACCATTAGAAGAACGTATAAAAGTATTTAAATAAACTAAAGGTTAGAATTAAAACAAATGATAATTATAAATAGTTGAGGAATTAAAAGATGATGAAATCAATAATTTCAAAGATAAAAAATACATTTAACTAAATATTTAACTTAGTTTGCCTTGTAATTTTAATAATAATTTATTAAAGACTAATATAGGAAATTTATTTGTTTTCTTATATTAGTCTTAATTTTTTCTCATAAATTAAAATTTAGGAAGTTTTACGTTAATTTTTATAGAGAATAATTTGTGCAAATAACAAAAGATATATAGAGTATATGTATATCTTTTCAGATTTAATTAACAATAATCAACGGAAAAGGAGTTGAATAGTAATGAAGAGAAAAATAAAACGTGTAATAATGTTCGTGATACTTATATCATTAACTCTAACTAATATAACCTATGCACAGCCAGCAACAAGGCAAAATGCACCATATGGTCCAAAAGTTGAGGATTTAAAAGGTAAAGAAGATATTATTCAAAACTTACAACAAATGAAAAAAATAAGAGCAAATTTAACTGTTATAGAAATAGCTGAGAGTTCAACAGAAGAACAACTAAAAAATACATATAAAAATTTAGAAAATTACATTCAACAATTAAATATTATTAGAACAAACTTAGAAAATCATAAAAATACATATAACGATTCTTTTCCAGATATATATTTTTCAGAAGAGATTTCATTTGTAGCTGAAAGTTATATTATAAGCATAAGGAATCAACAGAGCTTGATAACAGCTTTGGAAAATAGTAAGGCTGAATCGAAAAAACTATTTTATTCAAATTACTTAATACCTGTATATTATTATCTTACTTTAGGAGACCAAATGGTATCATACGTTGATACATATTTTGTAGTATCATAGTAGACTTAAAGAACAATTTGAAGTAGCATTTAGTAACTTTAATTTATAAAATGGAAGAACAAATTGGGGCAAATGATTAAAGAAACTGATAATTTAAAAAAGAAATTAGCAGTTATTAAATGAAAAGGATATTTTAAATATCTATAAATGGCTGTAACCCTTGAAAATTAAAACTTATAATAAATATTTAAATTAATATTTTGTAATTTGAATTTATCTTAGGTATAGTGCATGCAATATAATTTGTAAACCAAGATGAAACAGATATATTATTAAAATTAAAAAAATATTCAATAAATTATGTGGAAGAAAAGGGTGCTTAAGAAATTTGTGGATACGATACATAAAATATAATTACATTTAATTTGTAAATTCTTTATGACATATTAAATAGACAGTTATGATTAAGCTGGACTGTCTATTTTTAGTGTATATAAATAGTTAAAAAGAGCATTTGTTTAAAAGTAAACGATTGGCATTTCCAAAGCATTTTAGTTAGAGATTTATATGATACAGTAATATTATCAAATGATGAGTATGACTTAGTCAAAGAGACGTTTTACTATTAATTTATAGCGGTTTTTATATGTGGGTTATTAATTTATCTCTTATGAATAATTATAAAACAACTTTACAAAATTCAAAATAATGAAAGCGGGACTTTTTGAATAGCTAAATATCAGGATGAATATCATTTCAAAGAGTAAATGCTAGGAAAAGTAGCAACTTAAGGTAGGAATTTATTAACATACGTAGACTAGAGAATGTAAAAAAATCAAAATTATAAATAAAATTATTAAAATGAAAAAATTAAAAAAGTACTTTACAATTTAATGGAATAAATTTACAATTAAGTAAATAGAAAGTAATAATGAATTTGAAATAGTTAAGAGAGGAAAGTGGAATTAAAGCATATAAGTTTGCTGAAAACTTGACATAAAGCAGAGTACAGTTTAGCAAATTGAAAATAGAATAGCTTAAAAAATATCATTAGAACATAAACAGATATATATGGAAATTAAAATTATTGCATTAATTTAAGAAGGAAAATGAATTTTAAATTTTCATAAATGAAAAATAATAGCTAAATTTAAAAAGAAGTGTCTTGCTAGTAATGTATGTATACTATTATGTTTTAACATGCAAATTAATAGGAGTTACTCCATCTTTTGAAAGTCTTGTGCAATTTGAAATATTTTATGTGTGGGAGATGAATAGTTATGGCTGATGTTGTTATGTGGGTTAAATTTAAAGTGAATATGTATGAAGATACTAAACTTAAGATGATAGATAGTATGGAGAAAAGGGATTTATATCATTATATTTGGGCACGGTCTATTGTTTTAGCTGGTAAAATAAATCTTGGTGGATATTTGTACATTACTGAAAACATGCCACACACAATTAAAACGTTGGCCATAGAATTTAATAGAAATGTTGAAGAGGTAAAAGATGCATTTAAAATACTTAGAAAATTAGAAATGATTGAACTTACTGAAGATAAAGTTTTTAAAATTAAGAATTGGGAAAAGCATCAAAATGTTGAGGGGATGGAAAGGGCTAAGCAATTAAATATTAATAGAGTTGCAAAATGTAGAGCAAAAAAGAAAGCAGCTAATGATAATGGTGAAGGAGAAATTAAACCAGCTTCATCTGCAAGTGATGTTGTTAAAGCAGCTGGAAATGAAGCTGATATTCAAGTGGGTGAAAATACATCTAATGATATTAATCAAGATATCAAGGAAAGTCAAAATAACGATACTACAGAAAATAATAACAAAGATTCCTCAGATAAAAAGTGTAATGTTACATGTAATGCTGAAAATTCAAATTGTAACGTTACAGTAATGGAACAGAATAAGAAAGAGATTAAGAAAAAGAATAAGAATAAGAAGAAAGAGATAGAGAATGAAAATAGTTTGGGTGATATAAATAATAAAAGTTCAACTTGCAATGAGGATGTAAGTAAGTCTAGTCTCTTAGAAAATAATAATACCAAAAGTGAATCTTCAGAGGATGATATTAATCTCAAAGCTTTAGAACTTATACAATATCATGAGAAAATCACAGGTAAAGTTGGTGGATGTGACTATGTAGCACTTAGAGCAGCTATTGATATTCATGGTGTGAAGTGGGTTAAGATGGCTATGGATGTTGGCTTTGAGAAGAATTGTCCTGATATAAAGTATACCATTGGCATATTAAAAAACTGGAGAAGAGAAGGGTACCCAGAAGAAAATATGGAGGTGAAGAAGAATGGGGTTAGAAGCACTGGAACGAGTAACACAACAGATAAAAATATATTTGCAGGATTCAAACCAAAAGAACCACGAAAGCTTACAGAAGCTAAACGAAAGTGGGCAGAGGAAAACCTTATATAGATGCGATAAAGGTTGCTTTACTGGGTGTATTTTTTGTGTATAAAAAGGTATTTCAGCATTTAAAGATTTAATTGTTTATGAAGAATGCAGAAAGGCTTTGGGACAAGAGTAAAGATGCATGTATTGAAGAGTTCTTTGAAAGTTTAATAAGGAGGTTTTGACAAAATATGCTATAATACTAATAGATAAATTGTAATTTATTGATGAGTCATGATTAAAGGAATGAGTAGAATATATGGATAAAGAATATATAAAGAATAAAATTGAAGAATTACTTGATGATTATGAATTATTGAAACATATTGCAATTAAAATGGATACTAAGAATATAGAAATAAATTATGAGGATTGGTTTAATAAATATCCTATTGGAATTATTATAAGTGAATTAAATTTCGATTATGAGTATATTAAAAATAATATTCAGGAATGTTTTATTAAAGCAAAAATATTTGATTGTGCCTGCTCGGAAGAATGGAGTTTAGATTTTTTTAATATATTAGAAACAGAACGAGAAAAGTTAATGGATTTGCAATTTTATAAGAATATATTTACTTATAAGCAAAAAATAATGAGATTTGTAGAATACGATAAGTTTTCGAAAGAATTTATTTGGTTTACATCGTCTAATGGAATGAGCAAAGAGATGCAAAATTATTTTTTAGATGAATTTAAAGATGGAGTTATTATTGAAATAGGCGGTTGTTATGCTAGTGATCATGAATGTTATATTATAGGAGACAAAAAAGTATTTGTAGTTAATTATGGAATATGGGATTGACATATTTTGGATGAATTACAAATTTCAATTTGTAGTGTTGAACATATAAGTTATTATTTAACTTAAAAGGATTAAAATTGTAACGAAATAAATATGAACTAAAAAAATAGAAACTTATCCTAGATAAGCTTCTATTTTTAATCTCTAAACTAAGCTATGTCAAATTTAGTAACATGTCTTAGAGTAACTTGAACGCCTGATTTTTTAACTAAATTGCCAGAATTAGTTACAAAAGCATCCTTGGCAATTATAGTGTACATAAGTGAATTGATATCTTCTTTAGTAATATCTATTTTAACAGCCGGAACATTTAAAGTGCTTTTTTTCACCAGATGATGTTGGAAAAGTCATAGATAAAGTATATTCTATTAACAGGCCTCCAATTTAATTAAGGTAATGATATTAAGCATTAACTAAACTAGAGGATTCATTTACAAAGTAATCTCTAGTCTGAACTGATGAAACAGATTTTATAGTTTCAACGACATCATAGGCGTTTTGAGAAGCAGCATCTTTTCTAATATTGGAAAAAGTTTTTTTGTAAATATGGCATCGTCAGCTTTATCGGTTCCATTTTGTATCTCAGTGCTTAATGATGTTGTGTGAAGTGATTTTGTTACAGCTATAGTCTAAACCTACTTCATTTTGATTTCATATAGGATATATATAAGGCTTAGAAATATCACATTAATATTAAAAAAATTTAAATAAGAGGTTTTAATGTATAAGCACTGAAAAAATAACATCATAAATAAATGGTGTTATTTTTTTATGTATTTTTAATTTAGAAGTTATAGAGATTAGTTATTAAATTTTCAATGGTTAGTTAAATTTCCCGTTAAATTAAATAAATTCAAAATTATACTAAAGTATAATATGAAGTAATTGTAAAAAGTTTTATGATTAATAAAAGGATGATATAAGTGGAAAGTATTCAAATCTGGTGAGGAACCTAAAGATATAGATGAATCACAAATAAAAGAGGAATTAGGAGAATGAAAAGAATAATAATTAAAACGTTATTATCAATAATTGTATTGTTAATAGCATTTGAAATTTTTGCAGTAACAGTCTCTGTTCAGAGGGTTACAAAAGAGGTGACAACAGTTGAGGGGTCTAAAGAGCCTTTGGATAATAATACTACGGAGATATACTGTGAATATATTACTGGTGGTACTGCTGAGTGTGACTGTGTAGTAATAGGGAAAGATGGAGTCTTATTTAATAAATCTGATAATAAGAAATGGGAAGAAGTAATTGTCGTAGGGAATGTTCCTAAGGAAATAAATCATAATATATTGGGAAGTACATTTATATTTCAAGGAAAATATTTAGGTACTAAAAAAGAGAAAAAAGATAAATATTTTAAAGGGGAGAATTATGATTACAAAACATTTAGAGTAGAAAATTGGTATATTAAATATCCAATAAAAAGAAGTTCAATAGAAGAGTTTTATCCTAAAGATGGATTATGTTTAGAGGATATAATTGAATCAGAAGGAATGCCTATTCATGAAGTAATAGAAGATGATAATTAATCATTGGTTTAATGATAAACGAAAGAAAAATAAAAAAAATAAAAAATAGAAAGAGGTACATATTATGTATAACATTAGGCACTTCGGATTATTAAATCATGAAAGGCAATTAGAAATTTTAGAATGTTTTATAAAGGATGATGAAGATTTATTATTTCAGCATAATGGAAGGGATCCAATAAAAGAGGAAGACATTACTTACGAGTATATAATATATGAAAGAGATGATAATTTTGAGTACTTTTGTGATGATGCGTTTTTTTATTATGATAAAGCAGTGAAAGAAAATATAGATAAAGAAGTGAAGAAAATATTGTTTGAAAGTTTATATGATAAAAGTGATATTTATGATTTAGAGATGCGTAATAAAATTGAAGAAAAACTTCTTAAAGAATTAAAAGATGATAATTTAGATATAGATGATAAAGTTTTAGAAAAAATTAAAAATACAATATATATAGAAAATTATAATAATAACTATGATAAAGCAGAAGAAGAATTTGTATCCAAAAGACAGATGTTTATCAACAACTCTTATATAGATGAGGAAGGAGAAAAAAGTATTAAAGGAACAATGAAATGGTATAAACCACAAGATAAAAAGAATGCCTACATGCAATGAAAGCGGAAGTGTTTTATGTATGTATAGCATTGAAGAGAGGTTCAGATTTTGAAGAATATTCATATGCTTTAGCTTATTATGAGACAGCAGAAGATTATGATTTAATGATATTTGAGAAGAATGAGGATGATTTTAAAAATGTAGTTCTTAAAAAAATAGAAGTTAAGAACCCTGAAATTGCAGAAAATATTCATAAAATTTATTTAGAAAGTGATTTAAATTAATATAAAAAGGAAGTAATAGGCAAGCCTATTGTTAATCATCCAATACTCATATAAAAGAAGGTGGCCATTATGATAGAATCTGATATAGAAGCCATAATTATTTGTGAAAGGAATACACCATTTTATAATGAATATAGACCTGGACATTTAATTAAGGAAGATTATTTAACAACAGGAACTCATCAATATTATGGAGTTGAATGTATACCTAATGGTGAGTCGGCATTGGGGACGATAAAATTTATAAGCCCTGAAGAATATCCTCATTGCCTATGGGAAGGAAAAATAATAAATATTCAAGAGGGCAGTAATATTGTAGGTCATGCTGTTATTACTAGAATCTTTAACAATTCATTAAAAATAGAGTGATATTTTTTAAAGATAATTTGTGAATAATTAACTATTGTGATATATAAGTAAAAGTTTTGAATACTGTATTATTCAAGATATTGAATTGGAGTGATTTTTTTTGAAAACAGAAGATCTTATGGCAATAGTAATTATTAGTATATTGTTTTCGATTGCTGTAAAGGTGTTTTTTGAAGCTGCAAAAGATAGGAACAGATATATAAATATATTGAAAAAAGAAATGATAATTTTATTTCCTATAGGAGCATTAATGCTGGCGTATCAAATTTATAAATGTGGTCAATGGAATTTATCACAGGATACATATTGCTATATTGTTGTATTTTTTAATCTAGCGTGTACTTTATTGATTTTAAGTAATAAGTTTTTGAAATTTAGTAGGAATGATAATAATTTAATGGCTCTAAGTATAGGGATAGTCTTTGCTCCAGCAGTTACGATAAGTTTTTTTATAATGCTATGCTGGCAATAAAATTATCTAATAAATAATAATATTTATTAACAAACTAATTTAATAAAATTAGAACTACGTTATAAGTGGGGGGAGAATGTGAATTTAATAAATTATTCTGATGAAGAGATAACTAAACTATGGAATGACTATGCTGATAACAGAAATCAAGGGTTGAAAAAGATAGCTAATAAAAAGCTAAGAGACATGATTAATTTCATAAGCTTAAAAAATAAGGATGAAATCAAACAATTTGTTGATTTTATTTGTATAGAAAGATTTGAAAAAGAGAGTATAAAAGATTTTCAACAACCTCTTATTGAAGAGTTGATATTACCAATATTAATAGAAGGTGTAGAAGCTGAAATAATGCCATACTTAAGGTGGATTTATCAGCTTAAATTATATAGTAATAGTAACTATAAGAAAATTGATAATATAGAATACTATAATTCAGAGAAAATCTTAGTAAAGGCGAATTTAGTTGACCCTAATGATATAAGTACAGTCATATTATTAATGACTCTATATATTGATAATTTGTGGTTCGGTAGTCATCATTTTCCTGAATATATACTATTTGAAAAAGAATATGTAGATGAACTATTAAATAAATCAAGTAAAATAATCGAAACTTATAAAGAGAAATCTCCAAAGTTATCAGGTATGATAAAGGATATTCAATATTATAAAGATTTATATGAAAGTTGGTTCAAATATAAAAATGAATGTTTAAATATTTCTTTTACCGAATGGTGTGTACTAAATAATAAAAATTATTCATGGGTAAAAACATTCTATTATGATGAAAGAAACTAGAGATGATGCTTTGTATAATCATCATCTCTTTAAAAGTTTAATAATATTGCCTAAGGTCACTTGAAAATGAATTTGATTATATTCCAATACTATTTGTTGGATATGATAGTCTTATTGAGGATGCTGAATATCATTATAGAGATTATATTATTGAAAAGAATAATATAATACAGAATTATAGTAAAGCTATAATTGAATTTTTAAAAAAATTTCTAGGTGAGTTGTATTTGTAGGATAGTATATATGAGTGGAGTTGTATTCATAGAAGGGAATAGGCCGAGGTGTATTAGGCATGAACAAACAGGATATTGAATCGAAATTTTATAATGTATTAAGAGGAAATATAACTATTTCAGAATTTGAAGAGTGGGTTTATAGCATTGATGAAGAATTAATAAATGAATATCTTGGAAATGATTTTTTGCTTAAAAACATATTAGATTAACAATGTTAATATTTCTTTGATTTTAAGATAGAACTGTTATAATTGGAACTACTTGGATAGAAGTAGAGGCCTACATTGCAAATTTATAAGTAGAACTAAATTTTGGTGGAGAAATAAAATTATTTTTCAGAATATTTAATAAATTGTTGCAAAATAAATAACAGTTTATTATAATTGGTTTAGGCGCCATAATAAGTAAAATAGTTAAAAGTTTAACAATCAATACGGGATTTATATGAAGAATGAAATGAATGATTATGTTTTAAAGGGAAAAACTATGTTTTTCTTTTTAAAACGTTGATATTGATTGATATTTAACAAACAATGTTTTATGCATAAAATTGTGTTATAAGAGCGTAAACCTAATTATTAACCATTAGAAACCAAAAATAAACACAAATTATTAAAAAGGGGAGAATACTGATGAAGGTGACAAATATCGAAGAATTAATGAAAAAATTAGAAGAAGTAAGAAATGCTCAAAAGGAGTTTTCTACTTTCACTCAGGAGCAAGTAGATGAGATTTTTAGAGAAGCCGCTATCGAAGTTGCTCATCATAGAATCAGCTTAGCTAAAATGGCTGTAGAAGAGACTGGTATGGGAATTATAGAGGACAAGGTTATTAAAAATCATTTTGCATCAGAGTATATATACAATAAGTACAAGGATGAGAAGACTTGTGGAGTTATAGAAAGCGATGAAGCCTTTGGTATGACTAAGGTTGCAGAACCAATAGGAGTTGTTGCAGCTGTTATACCTACAACTAATCCAACCTCAACAGCAATATTCAAATCATTGATATCATTAAAAACTAGAAACGGTATAATTTTATCACCCCATCCAAGAGCAAAGAACTGTACTATAGCAGCAGCTAAAATAGTTCTTAATGCGGCAGTGAAAGCAGGAGCTCCGAAAGGAATTATTGGATGGATAGATGAACCTTCAGTTGAACTTTCACAAGAGTTAATGAGAGAGGCAGATATAACTCTAGCAACTGGCGGACCATCAATGGTTAAAGCAGCCTATTCATCAGGGAAACCAGCACTAGGTGTTGGACCAGGTAATACTCCGGTTATAATTGATGAATCTGCTCACATTAAAATGGCTGTGAATTCAATACTTCTTTCAAAAACATTTGATAACGGAGTTATATGTGCATCAGAACAATCAATAATAGCATTAGATTCAATATATGACGAAGTTAGAAGAGAATTTAAAGAAAGAGGAGCATATATACTTAGTCCTGAGGAAGCAGATAAAGTTAGAAAAGCAATATTTATAGACGGAAGCATAAATGGAAAAATTGTAGGTCAATCAGCTTATAAAATAGCTGAAATGGCAGGAATTAAAGTTCCAGAGACAGCAAAAGTTTTAATCGGAGAAGTTGAATCTTTAGGAGAGGAAGAACCATTTGCACATGAGAAATTATCTCCAGTACTTGCAATGTATAGGGCAAAGAATTTTGATAATGCCATAGAAAAAGCAAAAGTACTACTAGAATTGGGCGGACTTGGACATACATCTGTACTGTATGTAAATTCAATAACAGGTAGGGATAAAATAGCTAAGTTTGGTGGAGCCATGAAGACTGTAAGAACATTTATAAACATACCTGCATCACATGGGGCAAATGGAGATTTATATAATTTTAAAATAGCTCCTTCATTTACATTAGGTTGCGGTTCATGGGGCGGAAATTCTGTTTCAGAAAATGTTGGACCTAAACATCTTTTAAATATTAAAAGTGTAGCTGAGAGGAGAGAAAATATGCTTTGGTTTAAAGTTCCTAAAAAAATTTACTTCAAATTTGGATGTCTTGGATTTGCACTAAGAGAATTAAAAGAAATGAATAGAAAAAAAGCTTTTATAGTTACTGATAAAATATTAGAGGAACTAGGATATGTTGATAATGTTACAAAAGTTTTAGAAGAAATAGGAATTAGCTTTAGAGTGTTTTCAGAAGTAGAACCTGATCCGACTTTATCCACAGCTAAAAAAGGTGTAGCTGAAATGTTGAACTTCAATCCAGACACAATTATATCCATTGGAGGTGGGTCGCCAATGGATGCTGCTAAAATCATGTGGGTATTGTATGAACATCCAGAAGAAAAGTTCGAAGATCTTGCTATGAGATTTATGGATATAAGAAAGAGATTGTATCCATTCCCAAAACTAGGAGAAAAGGCAATGATGGTATCAATACCAACATCAGCAGGTACAGGTTCAGAAGTTACTCCATTTGCAGTTATAACAAATGAGAAATCAGGAATCAAATATCCGCTTGCTGATTATGAATTAACACCGGATATGGCAATCGTTGATGCAGAGTTAATGATGAATATGCCAAAAAGTTTAACAGCTTCTTCTGGAATAGATGCGTTGATTCATGGTATAGAAGCATATACATCAGTACTTGCGTCAGAATATACTAATGGACTAGCACTAGAAGCCATAAGATTAATATTTAAATATTTACCTGAAGCATATGAGGATGGAGCGACTAACGTAAAGGCAAGAGAAAAAATGGCTCATGCATCAACAACAGCAGGTATGGCTTTTGCTAATGCATTCTTAGGTGTATGCCACTCTATGGCACATAAACTAGGGGCAGAACATCATATACCTCATGGAATTGCTAATGCATTATTAATAGATGAAGCTATAAGATTTAATGCGGTGGACAACCCATTAAAACAAACAGCATATCCGCAATATAAATATCCAAATGTAAAGAGCAGATATGCTAGAATTGCAGATTACTTGAACTTAGGAGGAAATTCAGAAGAAGAAAAAGTAGAATTATTAATCAAAGCTATAGATGAATTAAAAGAAAGGCTAAACTTACCAAAGACAATTAAAGAAGCAGGGGTTTCAGAAAAGAAATTCTATGCAACTCTTGATGAAATGTCAGAACAAGCCTTTGATGATCAATGTACTGGGGCAAATCCAAGATATCCATTGATAAGCGAAATCAAGCAAATGTTCATAAATGTTTTTGATAAAGCTGAATAAGAAACTTAAGAGGAATATTGATATTAATAAATTGGGTGAATCTTTTTAGATTCACCCAATTTTATGTATAATTTTTTGATTTTTACATTTAAGTCTTTTTATTTTAACTGTCTACTATAAAGGAAGCATATCAGAAATATAGGTGTCTTTTTGCTACATGATAGGAAGATCTTGTGTTGAGTTCCAGTAGTTTTAGAATATCATAACAAATTAAATACAAAGAGTAATCGATAAAATTAATTTCATAAAGTACACAATAAAAATATCATTATATTAAAATATACAAAAATATATAAAAAGTAACATATTGAAAAAAAATACAAATATGGTAAAATAAAAAATGTAAGCAATTAGGGAAAAAGTATATTAAAAAAATACTTTTTTAGAATTGTTGTAAAAAATATAAAAGGGGTGGTTTTTGTGAAAAACAGAATTATTGCTACAATTATCGGGATGAGCATGATGTTAACTTGTAGTCCTGTCTTTGCAAGGGACAATACTATTGTTAAACACGTAAATAATGTCAAATTAGAGGACAAGTCTACTGAACTATCATCTAAAGCTTCAAATTCAGATATGTTTAAGACAAAATTGAAATTAGGTAAGCCAGAAATTAAATTTAATGAAAATTATTTAAAAAATGTAAAAGAAAATGTAAAATCAAAATCAAATTTCCTTGCAGCAGACAATCAGACTACAACTGGTTCAGCTGTTACTATTAATGATAGTCCAAATAATGCTTACACCATAGACATTGGATCTGTTTATGGTGATTCTATAACAAGTGAAGGGGCAGAAAGATGGTATGCTTTTAACAATTCATTTATTCAAAAGCTTACAGTAATTATGCAGGCACCAAACAGCACTAACATTGACTATGACTTGTATTTATTTAAATACAATGAGCAGACTAACGATTTAGATTTGGTTGCAGACTCATTATATTCAGGTAGTGCAAACGAACATTTAAGTACAATTGGCCAAAAAGGGATCTACTTTATTGGAATAAATTCAGTAAAAGGTTTTGATGATAAAAATCAATTTCAACTTGCAGTAATGTCTTCGGATAAATATGGTTCAAATGAACCTGATGATAACATATTTCAAGCAAAAGAATATGCTAATTCATTATCTATAGAGGATACGATAGATAATGAGTTTGATGAAGATTGGAGTAAACTTCAATTAAATGAAGATACGAATGGTATTTTATCATTCCAAAATTCATCAAGTAAAGGAGATTATGAGGTTAAATTATATGATGAAAACCGTTCTTTAATAGCTACTTTAAAAAATAATAATTCACTAGCCAAAACATTTCCTAAAGGAATTTATTATACAAGGGTGTTAAGTTTATCAGGTGCGGATCCAGATGCCACTTATAAGCTTAAGTTTGAAAAAAAGGTTCCAATAGATTCCAATATAACTCGAGCAACAATAACTAATATTTCTACTAATGCAAATGGTGGTTATATGGATTATGGATATGGAAAGAAATGGAGAGTATATTATGAAATGACTGTCCAAGGAACTGCTTATAATAAAGATGGTATTCCAGTTGCAAATCAACCAATTGCAGCAGGAACAGTAGTACGTTTAAATAATAAACCATGTAACCAAACTGGCATGACTGATGCTAATGGAAATTTTTCGATTTCAATACACCTAGGTCCAGCTGTTGGAGAATACTCATTCGATAATAGAATAAGTACACATTATTATGATATAATACCATTTTTTATGGTAGCTGGTAATGGCGAGATTTCTACAAATGTAAATTCATTATATCATTTTGCTTATTCTATGTATAACTAATTTGTACAATCTCTAATAAAAATTATTACATTAATAAAGTTACATAATATATAACGTAATTTATTATATATTGTGTAACTTTTATTTTTATATTTAATTTTAACTTTTATGACTATTCTATGAAATATTGTGGTGATAATGAGTATGGTGTTAATGGACTAATAGAAGATATAAGTAAATCTGATTATTGCCAATACACGTTTAGAATGCAAATATATAATAGCTCAGAAGCTATAAAAGTATTAAGAGATATAAAAATAGAATTTGTATTAAATGAAAAATCGATTATTACTAAACCTAGTAATAGTGTTAGTGGAATTAAAAGTGCAGGAGTTTATAAATATAAAGGTTTCATAAAATCAAGAGATAAAATAGAGATAGTATACATGGCAGAATTGAAATGAGCCAAGATACTATCTCTATTATTGTATTTGTGGGATAAAATGCGTACAACTTAATTAGTGGCGCAATATAAAATAGTATACATTTCTTATAATTTTAAATCTAATTCATTATCATTAAATTTTATATAAACATAAATTACACACTTATTTACATGGTTAATATAAGGTTATATATCAGAATTGTAATACTTATTATTGGCCAAGTAAAAAGTGAAGATTATCAAGTGTTACAGGATATAGATAATCAATTTTCATTTGTGGTTGCCAAATAAAACCATCGCTTCGAGTAATTTTACCTTGAACTTGATATAATTCTTTTGCAGCATATTGATTTGCTGGTAAAGGTAATGGTGATTGGAATCCTCCCATTTGTTCTATTCCATTGACAAGTTTATAAAATCCAATCCAATATGCTCCATTGCTATCATCAGAAATATACAGTTTTGAAATAAGAGCTTGGTTAGGGATAAAGGAAGCGTTACTTAAATCTATTTCTTGATATGGAGACAACCATGGACCACTGCTACCATAGTTGTTATTTCCAAAATTAAATTTCATGCCCAAATTCATATAACCGGTTGTACCACTTTTATATGCGCCTCCAAAATAGAAAGAGTAATTTTGTTGACTAAAGTTATTTTCTACCCCAGTTTTTGCGTCTACAACTGCATAATAAGTTCCTGGTTTACAGTTAAAATAAATTGCTTCAGGTGCATTTCCAGTTTGTACAGATTGTAGTCCTGCAATTTGTCCATTCGGAAGAATTTGCAATATATACAAATCATAATCGCAATTATTAGGTATATTAGTCAATAATGCGGCTGCTACTCCACCATTTGCATCTAAATCAGATTGAGTTATATCTATTTTATACCAATCCTCATCGGTAGCAGAATTAAGATTTGCTTGAATCATCTGATTTTTAATACCTGATGTTGCCACGCCAGAATTATTGTTTGGCTCATATTTATCAGGTGTGTATGGATCAGTAGCTGAAGCTAAAGTCTTTAAATTAGAAAATTTATTTAATTTATCTTTCAATTTTGACTGCACATTAGTGCTAAAATCATCCATATTTAAAACATTTACCTGTTTTTTGATATTATCCTCCATTGTAGTTTTAAGGGAATCATTTTTAAATGCTAAATCAGATTTGTCATTATTTTCTGCTGCGAAAACATTGCTTGAAAATAATAACTGCATAGCTGCTACTAATGAAATTATTTTATGAAACTTCATCCAATATTCCTCCTATTTCACAAAAATTTAAGTATCATGATATTTCATGACCTTTTGACATAATATTCCTTAAGGAAAAGCATTATTGTTTTAATTTCATATTTATATATTTATTGTATTGCAAATAAATATAACCCTATATAGGAAAAATAAAGCTTTATATGATTATATTACAATAATTAAGAGAGACAAAACATTATGTGAACATAAAAGAAGTAAATTTGGACGTATATGTAGATTAAGTAATGAATATTTACATTTAAGTAATTATATTTATATAGTAGGCTTAAAGTAGTTAAATGTTATGGAATAGAAGTTGTGATCCCTTTAATCTAGAAAATTAAGTTATTTATTCATAGTAAGTGATTTGGAGAAAATTTAGAGATAGTATAAATGACAGCATTGAGGTGAGTCATTGTACTATCTCTATTCTTACATTTAGGAATTAAAAAACATTATGTATAAAAATAGAAAAGAGTTTATGAAAGATCTAAAGCTTGTTTATAAATCAGATACAGAAGAAATTGCGCTAGCGCAGCTTGATGAGTTGAAGAAAAAAATGGGACAATCTTTATGATTCTGTAATTGATTCATGGTATGAAAACTGGGATAAATTATCTACATATCTTTCTTATACTAAAAAAATTAGAAAGATGATTTATACTACTAATACACTTGAAGGTTTTAATAGACAACTAAGAAAATTCACTAAAATTAGAACCGGATTTCCAACTGATGATTCATTACGAAAGTCCCTTTATTTAGCAACAGATTAAGTTATGAAAAAATGGACTTCACCATTTCCAAACTGGGGTGTTACCCTTTTGAAATTTGAGATAATGTTTAAAGATAGAATCAACGAAGTGTTAGCAGTATAGTTTATCCATTTTATGAAATTATGTATATATTATCTTTTGGTGCACAAACTAAAAATATAATACTATCCAGTTTTAGTATTTGAAAAGAAATATAAAAATATAACTGGAAATGAAGTTTCCAGCTATATAACATATCAAATATTTAATTTACACAAGTTATTCTAAATTCTCGTTCATCTCAATCTCAAAGGCTAATCATTGAAATTTATTTTATAAAACTGCTTGTGAATCAGTCATTCCATTTTAACAAATTTTTTATTCCTATATCTGAAGAACTATCAAGTTCCTCCGAAATAATTTTGATGCCCTTCTCTATTTTTTTTTCATCAACATTACTTATATTTAAGCAGATGCAATTTGTTTTTTTGTGCAGCGGTAGGTAGGAGCTATCTGCGGTCGCAATTTTTATATTTCGCAGTTCCAAAGAACTGACAAGTGAATGCGCATGGATATTTTTCGGAAGTTCTATACATGTAAAGCAGCCTGTGTCAGGTATTTGAGTTTTTATTTTAGAATTTAAATATTTACAGCATGCTTTTTTCAATTCATTCATTCTTGTACGGTAAATTTGCTTTATTTGCTTTATATGTTTATCGTACATACCATTTTTAATGTAAAGTTCAAGAGCACCTTGCTCTATAATGTTGCTACAGATCTTCACACCTTTGAATAAATCTGAAAGCTGGGATGGAAATACAATAATTCCAAGTCGCAGCCATGGGAAAAGTATTTTAGAATAACTTTTTATATAGATAACTCTGGATGAATCATCAGAAAACATTGGGTCTACTTTTTTATCTAGGTCGATCTCAGCAAAACAATCATCTTCGACAATATATACATTATACTTTTGAGCAAGTTTTAGTATCTTTCTCTTCTGTTCAGATGAAAATGAGTATCCTGTGGGATTGTGAAACCTTGGCATTGTATAAAAAAATTTGATGTTCTCATTTTTAAAAATATTTTCAAGCTCATCAAGGTTAATACCATCTGAATTTCGTTCTATGCCTATTGTTATTGCATTGCATAGCTTTAGAGCATTCAATATTTCTGAACATGTAGGTTGCTCAACAAGAATTTTTGTCTTTCTGTTTGGTAATTCATTATTTACTAAAATAGATATTGATTGTTGTGATCCTGTTGTTACAAAAACATTCTCTGGTTTGGTAAATATCTGTAAATTCTGCAACTGCTTTTGAATTGTTTCTCTGAGGCTAACGATGCCACCTGATACATCACTTACAGTGAGCATTTTCTCCTTATACAAATCAATTGACTGGTTGAAGCAATGTTGAAGTTCAATATCAGGTATCACTTTGCAACTGTAAATGTAAGGACAAAAATCGATACAATCTGTTTCTGAGATATAATTCTCACGTTCTGATTTTGAAACTAAATAATAGCCGCTTTTAGGTACAGAGTATGCAAGATGCTCTTTTACCAATTCGTTATAAGCATGTATTATGGTATCTTTATTGTATTGCAACATTTTAGAAACTTCCAAAATAGATGGGAGTTTACTTCCAGGTTTCAAATTTTTACTGATTATTTCTTGTTTGATAAAATCTAAAACAATTTGGTATTTCTTTTTCATTTTAATTCTCCAATCAAGAGTAAAATTATATTAATGAATATTACCTAGTTTGTAGGTAAGAATTATAGAATTTACAATAGATGGTGTACAATTTATCCAGTAATTTAATCTTTTCTTCT
Source organism: Clostridium sp. YIM B02555 (assembly GCF_022320955.1). Taxonomy (NCBI): domain Bacteria; kingdom Bacillati; phylum Bacillota; class Clostridia; order Eubacteriales; family Clostridiaceae; genus Clostridium; species Clostridium sp. YIM B02555. The sequence continues at coordinate 43,946 of NZ_JAKJJY010000025.1, forward strand.
TAATTATAATCCATAATATTTTCAACACTTATTTTAATTTTATTATATAACAAAAATATGCATAATTCATTTTATTACAATAAGCATATACGATTTTTAGTGAGGAATCAACTATGTATACCTTGAATAGACTACAGGTAAGAGTGATGAGGATTATCAGTAACCCTTAATCTATACCCGTATACTTTGATAAAAACCAAATAGACACTAAGGCAAATTAGATTTAATATATGCTTAACAAAATAATAAAATTATATTAAAAAATTCAAAAAACAAAGAGAAAGGAACATATATTTATGAATAATCAGTTTGTTTACTTGGATCATGCTGCTACCACATCATTAAGGCCCCAAGTTTTGGAGGCAATGTTGCCATATTTTGATAAAAGGTTGTGGAAAGGTTAAGAGAAATGTCACATTTATATGAAGGGGTGAAAGGAGGAAAAAAAGAATATGCAATATAGTGAAAAGGTTATGGATCATTTCATGAATCCGAGAAATATTGGAATTATTGAAAATGCTGATGGTATTGGACAAGTTGGTAATCCACAGTGTGGCGATATTATGAAAATGTATTTGAAAATAGAAGAAGGTATTATTATAGAAGCAAAATTCAAGACCTTTGGCTGTGGAGCTGCTGTTGCGACAAGCAGTATGGCTACTGAATTAATAAAAGGTAGGACTGTTGAAGAAGCACTTAAAGTAACAAATGCAGCAGTTGCTGAAGCGCTTGATGGTCTGCCTCCAATTAAAATGCATTGTTCTGCTTTAGCTGAAGAGGCAATTAAATCTGCAATAGATAATTATAAGGGAAGAAATGGTCTTGTTGCTGAAAAGTGTGATAGTAATGATTATGTAAAAAGATGTTGCGAATTATATCAGTATGAGGAAGATGAATAAGTTTATGACTAGGAGGTATTTCTTTTGGAACAATTAAATCTACTTACAGAAAATAAAGTAACTAAGAAGGCTGTATTAATTTCAATTATGATATCTGCATTACTGCCTACATTTTTAAGTTCATCTGTTAATGTTGCTCTGCCTTCGATGAGTAATGAATTTGGGATGAATACCACTGCTTTAAGTTGGGTGTCGACTGCTTATTTGCTAGCTGCGGCAGCATTCCTTGTTCCTTTTGGAAGAGCAGCAGATATATACGGAAGAAGACGCATATTTTTGTGGGGGTTAATCCTTCTTGCAGTGTCATCAATACTATGTATATTTACTAGATACGGGTGGCAACTTATAGCACTGAGAGTGTTGCAGGGTATAGGAGGATGTATGCTGTCCAGTACAGGAATAGCTATTCTTAGTTCAGTATATCCTGGTAGTGAACGAGGAAAAGCTCTTGGAATGATTGGGATTACAAGCTATGCTGGAATGTCTGCTGGACCGCCTTTGGGTGGAATTCTAACAGAACACTTTGGATGGAGAAGTATATTTTGCATGAGTGCCTTGCTTGGGGTAATTATAATTATTATCGTACTGAAATATATGAATATGGAATGGACAGAAGCTAAGGGTGAAAGCTTTGACGTAGTTGGAACGATTATATTCTGTGCTTCACTGATTGCCTTGCTATGCGGATTCACATTTCTGAATGCAACATATGGTTTGTTTCTACTTGTAGCCGGAATTGCAGGAACAATTGCTTTTGGGGTATGGGCTTTAAAAGTAAAAAATCCTGTTGTGGATATTTCTCTTTTCAGAGGAAATAAAGCGTTTATATTTTCAACTTTCGCGGCATTAATTAATTATGGTCTTACTTTTGTTATTAGCTATGTTTTAAGTCTTTATTTGCAATATATTATAGGATTAAGTCCGCAATATGCAGGAATTGTCCTTATATCCCAACCGCTAATACAAGCAATATTCTCTCCATTTGCAGGAAGGCTTTCAGATAAAATGAAACCTGAGTTGGTATCAGCAATAGGGTTTGTTTTGAATGGAGTAGGACTTTTAATGTTCTTATTTTTAGGCAACCAGACTTCTGTGATTTTTGTAGTGATAGGTTTGATTATAGAGGGGTTAGGCTGTGCGTTCTTCATATCGCCAAATCAAAATTCAGTAATGAGATCTGTAGGTAAGCAGATATATGGAGTTGCATCGGGAATTCTTGCTACGATGAGATTTATTGGGCAAATGGTTTGCATGGGGATAGCTACATTAAGTTTTACAGCTTTTATGGGAAATATGAAAATTACACAACAGGTCTCTTTTCAAGCATTTCTAAAAAGTATGCATATAATTTTTATAGTAATGACTATGTTATGTGTACTTGGTATATGTGCTTCCCTTGCAAGAAAAAAGATTAAGGTAAATAGAGAAATTTAAAAATGAAAATGGAAATATGTATAGTTAAATTATTATGTTGTATTAATAGATAAATCAGCCTAAAGATATTGATGAAAAGTTTTAGGTAATAAAGGGGTATATACTAAAGCACTATAATAGGCTGATTGTAAAAGGCAACAGTTATTTTAAGTGGAGTACATGGACGAAAATAGAGGGTTATTATTTATGCAACATATATTAAAAATAATATAGGATAGTGTAGTGGGAGAAATATCTTTAAAACTTACAAAAAAATTTAAATAATTTTTTTTATTTTTCTACCTTCGATTTTAAAACCTTTATGTTTATAAAATGTATTTCTCCATTCTTTTTCTTGAATATCTATTTCATCTTTGGAGGAGAGTAAGCCATCTATATATTTAAAGTTATTACTAACTGCGTATTCTATTAGCATATCAATGGCAGCAGGCCCTCGTCCCAATCTTCTTGTGCTATTTAAATAATTTCCATACTCATTCTTATTTTCTAATTCTTCGCCATGCTTGTTGTCATCTATATGAATATAATCAGGTTCGGAAGCATTAGGAGATATATGTGTGGTATAAGAAATAAATTCAGTTTTTCCACTTTCATCATATACATAGACATAACCATTTTGATTGTTAGAATCTGCTTCTATATGTAATATTCCTATTGGAATGCTAGCTTATCATTTAAATATTTTTCGGATGTTTTTCTATTATTAGCTTCATAGTATTTAGCATGTTCAAGATGATATTCACAGGTATTACTTTTATATTTTTCATATGGATATATTTTTTTGATATTTGAAATTTAGGATTAGGGTTTGGAACTTTAGTATTTTCATCCCAATCAATATACATTCTTGATTGAAAGGTTTTTTTTAAATATGAAAGAATCTGGAATGGTAAGAAAAATTGATGCTTTAGGAAGATTTGTAATACCAAGTGAAATTAGAAATGTTCTTGGTATTAGTGAGGGAGATCCATTAGAAATAGTAAAGGTTAATAATGAGATAGTTGTTAATAAATATCATAGAGGCTGTATTTTTTGTGGGTGTGAAAAAGGTATTTTAGCATTCAAAGATTTAATTGTTTGTGAATGATGCAGAAAGGCTTTGGGACAAGAATAAAGATGCATGTATTGAAGAGTTCTTTGAAAGTTTAATAAGGAGGTTTTGACAAAATATGCTATAATACTAATAGATAAATTATAATTTGTTTTTAGGAGATATAATGAAAATAAGAGAACAATATACTTGTCCATTAGAATTAGTGCACGATATGATTAAGGGAAAATGGAAATCTATTATATTATGGCGATTGCGCCTAGGCGCTACATCATTGGCTAGATTAGAAAGAGAGATTGATGGAATTAATCAAAAAATGCTACTAGAACAATTGAAAGAATTGATTGAATATGGATTTGTAGAAAAGAAATCATTTGATGGATATCCTCTTCGTGTAGAATATTCATTAACAATAGGGATGGGGATGCAAATAGTCAATGCTCTAAAAATTATGCAATGCATTGGAATTAGCTATTTAAAAGAACATGGTATGGAAAAAGTATTAATTGAAAAGGAAGTTATTTCAGAGTAATACCCACAAAAAAGTTGGTAATTTACGTTATAGATGCTCTTTGCTATAATTTGCCTATAAATAAGAGTGTTGGAGGTAATTACAATGGTAATAACAAGTACAGGTATTATAAAAGGAATGATTCAAGATCAATATGGCAGTCGTGGAGAATATTTTAATGAAAATGGAATTCCTACTTTTTCCCTTCCATTAAAAATAGAAAATGCTCCTGCCAATACTGTTTCATTTGCAATAGTATTAGAAGATAAAGATGCTTATCCAGTAACAGGAGGTTTTGCATGGATACATTGGCTTGCTGCAAATATTAGACGTAATGAATTGAAAGACAATGAGAGTCAGACAGCAGATGATTTTATACAGGGTACAAATAGTTGGACTAGCTTACAAGGAAATCAGCAATTAAGAGAACTTTCTTGCTATTATGGTGGTATGATGCCACCAGATAAAGCACATGTTTATGAGATTCATGTTTTTGCTTTAGATAAAATATTGAATCTAGAAAAAGGTTTTTTATTAAATGATCTATATCATGAAATGGAAGGACATACTTTAGGACAATATACATTGAAAGGAACTTATGAAAAGTAGTCTTATAAAAAAATCAAAATAAACATTCGAAAAGTTACAGACAAATTCCAATTTCGTACTATATAAGTGTAGACATTAAGTGAAATATCACTTAACTATCTACACTTATTTCTTTTATAATAAGGGAATAATTGGTCTGACGTAATTCCAATTGGGTTATAACACCCGTTCGACAAACTGTCAGCCATTCTCTTATTGTAAGAATTCGGTTAAGCAGGTTGAAACCTTCAGAAGGCTTTCGTGTAACTAACGAAAATGAATTTCAATAAGTGTGGATGGAAACAATTATAAACTCATTAAACAAGGAGGTTACTATGATTAGTGTAGGTATTGATGTATCTAAGGAAAAAAGTACTGTGTGTATTGTAAAACCTTGTAGTGAAATTCTTATAAAGCCATTTAAGGTTAACTTAGATCCAGAACAATATTTAAAGTAAACTCAACAATATTTACACAATATTCATAAGATGTGTAGAAATAAAGATTTTGTATTTAGTACATTATTGTAAATAATTATGGTGGACAATTGGTTATGGAACTACATACGCAGTAACTCCAGAAGCTTTTCCAAATGGTTTAGGTTCGACTTGTACAAAAGAACAAGCAATAGAATGGCTTAAGGATGAAGCTAAAAATTGTGCTGAAACAATTAAGTCTGTTTTAGTTAATGCAAATGTTACATTAACACAAAACGAATTAGATGCTTGTATAAGTTTTGCATATAACTGCAGAACTGATGCATTATTAGGCTCTACATTCTGGAAGAACGTTATCTCTGGTGTAAGAGATACAGCTACAATTGTAGCTAATTTACAGACGTGGTCAAAAGCAAATGGAGTGACTAGTACTGGATTATTAAAAAGAAGAAATAGTGAATCAGCATTATTTTTAAATGCAGATTACACAGTAAATATATAATATGATATAATGCATGTGGCTGAATTGCATAAAAATTAGCGAATACAAGGTAGATTGAGTAGAAATACTTAGTCTACCTTTATTTTTTGTCTGAAAAGTTGTATTTGTAAATGTACTTAAATAAAAATAATTCATAGTATATATGTTAAAATAAGTTCTTAGCAATGATTATTGTTACTTTAATATAAAATTATAGGCTATATTTTTTTATCTAAAATAAAAAGTCAGTATCCGTAGCTACCCCACCAGTCCATTTTGCAAGACTAGTATAATTTATGTAAATACTTAATTTAATTTTATATTTAAATATCAATAAATAAAAATTAGTGTCCCATTTTATATATTTTATAGTTTATATAAATAATACTTAACATATAAAATGGAGCACTTTTTTATATAGATTAAGAATCAAATTTACAGAATTTTTAAATTGTCTCTACCTCCAATATTAAAAGCAGCAGAAGTACTATATAAATGAAATTTCTGTTCCTTTTTAACTATCAATTCCTACAACTGCAAATGCACTATCTATTGAGTTAACTTCACTACTAGTTGAACCATACAAATCAGTAGCAGCTTGAGCTAAAGCATCTTTAGCTCCAGAAAAATCAGTAGTTGGATACATATACTCGGTTAATGCTCTATAATATATTTTGGCAGTCTTCGCATTTCCTATGGATTTAGCTACTAAATAAGCAGCTTTGTTAGGAATACCTGAATTGGTGTGAACTCCGCCATCATCTGAGGAAGTATTTACATAGTTACTCATATTATCTGGTTGGTCATATAGTGTTGGATTAGCTAAACTTCTAAGAGCATCTCCTGCTATTTTAGGTGTATACACTTTATCGCCAACAACCCAGTCAGAGGGATCAAATTTCCATGTGCCACCATTTTTAACATTATATTTATCATAAGTTTCAATAAGAACTCCAAACACATCTGAGATAGATTCATTAAGTGCACCAGATTGATCTTCATAATTTAAGTCAGCAGTTCGTTCTGTAACTCCATGAGTCATTTCATGCCCAACAACATCAAGGTCTCCACTTAAATAAGTAAAGGTAGTTCCATCACCATCTCCATAGACCATTTGAGAGCCATCCCAGAATGCATTATTATACTTATTAGCATAGTGAACTGTGGATGTTAAATTCATGCCTTTGTTATCAAGACTAGTTCTTCCAAATAAATTCTTGTAAAAATCATATACAACTCCACCGTAGTAATGAGCACTAACAGCAGCTTTTAAAGTTTCAGTATTAAAAGTACTAGTAGTATTAGTGATTAAGGTTCCAGGTTCTGTTTGTTTATTATTTGCAGTATAAGTTAATATTTGACTTTTAGAAGAAGCTTTTGAAGTATCTTTCAATTGATATTTGCCTGAAGATAAGTAAATGTTGATATTTTTAGTTGTTCCGTCAACAGCAGTGCCTGTACCTGTTGTAGCACCATCATATCTAATTCTATCTTCTTTCTTTAAGATTGTTCCTGAAGAAGCCTCAACATATACATCATAGTTTGTTATAGAAGGTTCGTAAAATTTAATATTAACTTTATAGGTTTTATAAGCTTGTCCATCTTTAATGTAAGCTATGGTTTCAACTGTAGGCTCATAAGCTAATTCTTTATATGAAAATTCTTTTTTGGCTATTTCTACAGCATCTGCTGCATTAAGAGATTTAGTTCCTAGCTGTGAAATATTTTCGATTTTGCTTTCTACTTGTCCAGTAATGTTAGTTACTTGTCCATTTTTATTATAATGGATAGTAACAAATTTGTCTTTTACAGGTATACCAGCAATATATTGTCCAATTTTAACATGTGTAAATCCTAATGAATCCTTTTCGGATTTCTCAACTTTCAGTTTATCTTTTACATTGTCTAATTTAAAGAGTGCTTTGTTTTCATCAATAAAATTGAGTGCAGCTTCAGTACTTGTAATTTTTTCTGAAGATAAAGTTCCTGAAATAAAGAACTTTCCTTCAGATGAGTCGATATTGTACTTAAGATTATTTCCAGTTAAGCCCTTAAACTTTTGTAAGATTTGAGCTTCGGAATTTTGCGGAGAATTTGCAACGTCAGCGGCTGAAGCTGAAACAGATGGGAAGGTTAGGATTAAACCAAAACTTAGTAATAGAGAAATAATTTTTTTACTCATGAGAATACCTCCTAATAAAATATTTTTTATATAATGATTGCAAGATGCAATTATTACCGCGATTTATAAAGTAAGTAATGGATTTTAATACTATGCATTGATTTTGAAAATTTATTTAATTGTATATAAATGTAATTAAGGTTTTAGCTAAATACATTTATTAAAAAAAGGACATACACCTAATAATAGTGCATACCCTCTGGTTTTCCAGTCGGATGTATTCAATTAATATTTAACAAATTTTAGTTATCCTTGTTAAAATTATGTTAATTAGATTGTTTTGTATAATATAACACTAAAACCATAAAATGTAAATAAGTATTTGAAATAATATGTTGATTAACTTGTTTTGTATAATATAATATTTAAACTATAAATTGTAAATGAGCATTTGGAATAATATAATGCCACTTCAAGTAATAAATTTGAGAGAAAAATGTTAATTTAAGAAAATGTGTTACTTTCGAACTGGATATATATACGCTAAAATCAGATGTTTTTTCAATTAGCTTAGCTTGTTTAACAAGTGCCATATTTGCTAGTGGAGCATTATATGTTAATACAGTTACACCAGATGGCTATAAAGTTGATGAAAATGGGGCATGGTTACATTAGAATTAAATATTTATATTTTTAGGGCAGCAAAGAGGAATTAATCTCCATGCCGCCATTTTTAATTACCTATAATTTCTGCAAAAAAACAAACAATTTATAATTATTGTGAGAGTTTGTAGAGCAGTAGCCAGGAGCAATCAACTACTGCTTATTTTTGTGCAAAATTTTAAATAGCATGTTTACAAAATATGTTATAATTAATGCGTGATGATATAATTTAGCGAAATCAAAAGAGAGGATAAATTTGGTGTATACATGATTATCCGTTATTTGTATACTAAATTTAAATTGGAATTTGTTGGACAGTTTAAACTAAAAATTATTTAAGCGAGGTGTAAAAATGAGCGAGCATACGATGATACCGAAATTAGATATTCCAATACATGAATTTCCTGAAACAGATGAGTTGCCGCAAGGAGTAAAAACAGTAAAGTTAAAGGACACTTATGGCTATGGTATAGACTTTTTACCCAATGTTACATACATTAACAGAAAGGGCAAGGACTTAAGCTTACAAATACTAATTCCGAAAAAGGGCAAGGAGGGTGAAAGAGAGAAATGTCCTACGATTATTTATATTCAAGGATCTGGATGGCATAAACAATCACTATACGCAAGTCTTAATAAGCTAATTAGAATGGCTGAGAAGGGCTATGTTGTGGCAATTGTAGAGTACCGCCCAAGTGACGAGGCTATTTTTCCAGCACAAATAGAGGATGCTAAAACTGCATATAAATTCATGAAAATGAACAGTGAAAAATATTTTGTAGATACTGAGAACATGATTTTCTGGGGAGATTCTAGTGGTGGACATACCGCCTTGATGTGTGGAATTACATGCAACGACTACCCCATAACAGAGGATTATAAGGAGCAAGAAGTAAATCCAAAATGTATTGTAGACTGGTATGGACCTACAGAAATTTATGAAATGGCCTGTTACCCTAGTATCGGCGAGCATGATGCCCCAGACTCCCCTGAGGGAATGTTGATTGGTGGACTTAGAATTTCTGAGAACAGGGAGATAGCTGAAAAAACAAATCCTGGGAGATACCTTAGTAAGGAAAAGTCAACACCACCTATTCTTATAATGCATGGGGGAAGTGATGCATATGTACATTTTAATCAGTCCTGCCGCTTGTATGCAAAGTTAAAGGAGCTTAATAAAGAGGTAGAGTTTGTAAAGTTAATTAACTCAAACCACGGATTTTTCGGGTTTAACTGCGACGAATCCTTGAGTATCGTTGATGAGTTTATAAAGAAACATATTATATAGATCACAAACAAATCAAAAACAAATAATATTTTTGAAGAAATGTCATCCTAATAAATTCCAGTTTGTAGTGAAGTCTTAAAAATATATATTATCAACCATAGCCAAATTAAAAGTTTTTCACTAAAGTAATATATGATGAATTATTGATGAGTTAAAAAAATATAAGAAATGAGAGTGTTATTAATGAAATTTGAATATGCAAGTGAATTAGACTTTCAATTTATACTTGATAATGATAGACATTTACCAAAACAATTAATAAAAAATAAACTCAAAGAAAAAGAAATTATTATAGCAAAAGACCAGGATAACAAGGTTATTGGTTGGTTAAGATATAATTATTTTTGGGACAACACTCCTTTTATGAACATGCTATATTTAAATGAAAACTATAGAAATAAAGGAATGGGGAAAAAATTAGTTGGATTTTGGGAAAATGAAATGAAGAGTATAGGATATGAATTGGTTATGACATCGACATTGTCAAATGAGCAAGCTCAGCATTTTTATAGAAAGTTGGGATATAAGGATTCTGGCAGTTTACTATTAGATGACGAACCTTTAGAGATAATTTTTACCAAAGGCATATGATTCACATTTTTCTTAAGATGTATAGAAATAAAGATTTTGTATTTACTACATTATTGTAAATTATTGCAAATTAGTTTTTAAAGTAATAAACCTTAGATTTTTGAAGAAGGTTTAACTATTGAATATAATAAAACTTCTATATAGAAAGGTTAATGAGATGGATAAAGAAATTATTAGAGAAAAAATATATGCCTTATTGGGAGAAATGGGCTTTGAAAAGACATTTATAAACGGAATTGGGCTTTATTCATATGCTGAATGTTACTATAAAATAACTTACATAGAGCGATATAGTTCTTATGTGATTGAATATGCGAGTAATTATGATGAAGCAGTGAAAAATGTGTTTTGGGATGGGGATTGGTATCCAATTTCTTTAGGCGACGCTTTATTTGATAAGCTTAGATATGATTTAGCTAACTTTTATATGCATAAAAATTAAATCATGATATGACATAATTTTCTTAAAAGGTGTAAAAATAGTAATTTGTAGGGAGAAAAACAAAAGTTTATGTATTTAATGTTAGGGTGGGGTTTATGTGGATTCATGATAAAATAAAAAAAGATTTGGAAGATATTTATCCTGGAAGTATCAAGAAATTGAATAATATAAAAAGTATCCCATACGAGAAAGCGATTCTACTGACTGCGTATTTATGGGAAAGCTGTTTTGTTACAACTAATGATATTTGGGTGATTTCATGCCGAGGATTATTATGGCAGATTCCGAATGATTGGATAGAAATCAATGTTGAAGAAATATTACAACATGTAAAAATTGATTGGTCAGATGATTTTGAATATTCGAATATGTGTGCCGTGTTTGTACATATGCCAACTATATTAAAAATACTTATTGATATTGGGAAAAAGAAAGCGACTACATCTGCAGTATTAGAATTTGTTAATGATTTTGAAGAATATTTACCTAATGGGGATAGGTATATTTATCAAAAAACAATGGAGTTATTTGAAAGTGAGAAAGATTTATTAATAGATTAGCATATAGCAAATTCAAATTTGTCAATAACTATATCTGTTATTATTTGATTCGCAACAGGAAAATAGGCCGTAGATCTTAAATGAAAAATTTAAGCATAGATAAGGACTTTTAAGAAGTCTTTTTTATGCTTATTTTTATAGCAAAATTGAATTAAGGAAGGAGAATGATGAAAGTGATATATCTTAGTGTAATATTAGGAATAGCAACAATATATTCAATAAGCAAGTGGATATCATATTTTTATGGACTAGCAGGAATGATTCATTATATGGAAGAGAATAATATGAAGCCACCTACAGATGAAGAAATCAAGAAAGCTATCAAATGGTGTGTTGAAAAGTCATTTAATAGCCTAATGGTTAAATATAAATTTTTAAAGTTAAAGTATTTTACTAGAATTCACCATTAATTTTTTTCTTTATAACTTGTATTGCAATTTCTTTTATAAATGGCAGAGAAAATGTGCCAACCTTTTTACAACCACTTATAATATTATTCCAATTAGAAGGCTCTTTGATATCTTCTAAAAACTCATGACCTTGAAATGTTAAACCATTTATTGATCCTATTAGTGGAACATTTTGCATCATGGCAGGAAGTGTTTGCAGGTCTAAAAATCCACCTTCATACAATTTTAAACAAGTATAATGAATTTCATCTTTATTATATTGAGATAACTTTTCGCATAAGTTATTAAGTGTAATGTGAGCATTAAATTCATAGTCTTCAACTGCAAGAAGGGTATCTCTAATACAATTAGGATCTAATTTCATAAATCTCACCCCCTTTCAAATATATTTTAACATAACATGGGGGAATGCTAAAAATTTTAAAGTATTCTTTATGAGTGCTTTTATATTATGGAGGTGATTAAATAACTACATTAGGAGGAGCATTAATAGGCTTCTTTTTTTATGCAATTCAATGTGGAATATTTAATAAATAAGAAAGAGAGTGATATAAAAATGATAAAAGCATTAATAACAATTTTAGTGAAATTAGTAGAGGCTAAACTAGAAAAGGCAGGAGTAGAAACATTAATTTTAAAGAATGAAAATTATATTACTGTAGCAAAGCAAATATGGGATATGGTAGATGAAAACTTTAGAATTTCACAATCTATTGAAGAAAAATTATCATCAAAGATAGATACATTTAATCAGGCATTATTAAAAGAATTTCCTGAGTTGAAACAGGATGATGTTGATAAATTAAGACAATCTGTTTCTGGAAGTGTTAATGCTGGCAAACAAGCTGTGTTAGATAATTCAACAATTTTAAAACAACTACAAGAAAAAAATGATAAATTAATTGCAGAAAATACAGATCTAAAAAATAAATTAGCTAATATAAATGTTCAATCTACTGTAGTAAATACAGTTCAAGAAACTGTAGCATAAGCTTAGTATTTGGAGCGGTCTTTATGGCTGATCTAATTTTTCATCTAAAATAAGAAAGGAGGAGTAAACAATGAAAGGTTTAGATGTAAGTAACCTTAATGGAAATATAAATTTTAACCAGGTAAAAAGTAGATTGTGTCGAAGTTGTCTATATAAAAGCTACAGAAGGGACAACATATACAGATAGTTATCTAGAGACAAATTATTCAAATGCTCATTACGCAGGACTAAAGACTGGCTTTTATCACTTTTTAGTGGGGACTAATTCTCCTGAGACTCAGGCAACTAGTTTTTATAACGCTATTAAGAATAAAACAAATGATCTTATTCCAATGTTAGACATAGAAAAAAATTTTGACGGATTAATGGACTATGTTATTAGATTTATAAATAAGTTTAAAGAGCTATCAAGTTTTCCTATAGGAGTTTATACTTATACTGGATTTATGGATAATCTATATAATAGAATTGCAAATTATCCATTATGGGAAGCTAATTATAATGATGATCTATGAAACTTACCAAGTAATTCTATATGGAGTGCTAGAGCTGGGCACCAGTATACAGAAAGTGGTCAAGTAAGTGGCATTAATACCAAATGTGATATTAATGAATTTAATGATGGTATATTAATCCAAACAACTGGTTATGTAAGAACAGATTACCTTCCTAATGGTTATCGTGGAGATGGTAGTTTTGAAGGGGTAGATTTAGAATATGTATTGAGTTATTTCAAAGGTGTTAGATGCTATGTTAGATCAGATTCTAAAGGAATATGGATTGAAACTCAAATCTTACCTATAGAAAAATGCAAAGAGCTTCAGAAAACTTTAGGAAGTTGGTTTTATGATATAAAGTAGTTTTTTAAGGGTGTGGGAGTATATTATTCCTGTACCCTTTATTTTTACATAAAATCAATATTATGTTTAATTGTATTAACAGCACAAAACATGCAATAAGTGTAATAAAAGAAATATTTATACATATAATTACTTTAGTGTATAAATATGTACAACTAAAGTAAAAAGTATTTAATTATTTAAATGTTGATGTAACATATTATTTAAATAGCTAGCTATTAATAATATATTACATTAAAACCTATAAATAATAAAAATTAATTCAAATGGAGGGATGATCATGAACACTAAAAGAAACATTTTATCAATTACTCTAAAATTGTGCATGGTTCTTATACTATCTTTTGGTATATTTGCACCAGGTACAAAAGTTTTTGCAGCTTCAAACGATTCAACTGTCGTATCATTACTCAATGCTAGTTATGAATCCCACTATGGAAAATCACCAGAGCAAAGTATTTGGGGACAAGTTTTAGTAAAGAATCTTGCCTACGCAAAGAATGTAACTATTCATTATTCTCATAATGGAATTGATTGGCTTGATACATCTGCCAGTTTTTACAAAAAATTATCTAATAATGATGAAGTATGGAATTTTAAATTATCTGAAGGCTTAGATGTTGGTAGAAAGTATATATTTGATATAAGGTATGAAGTTAATGGTCAAATATACTGGGATAATAACAATGGACAAAATTACAGTATAGAAGGAACAGAGTATAATTCGGGGGTTCAAATTTTTAACAATGGTCCTGTTGAATTATACACTGCTAATAGTATTTTTGATATAAATGGTAATCAGTCAATTTTGGGGACTATAAGTTTACAAAATCTAGCATATGATAAAAATGTAAATGTACTATATTCTGATGACAACGGAAAAACTTATAAAGAAGTAAGTGCTAAATATGGCAATAGCTATAATAATAACAGTGTAGAAAACTGGACATTCTCTATAGACGGATTACCAAGAAACTCAAAAATAGAATTCGCAATTAAATACACAGTAAACGGACAAACTTACTTATGTAATAATTGGGGTTCTAACTTTGTATATAATCCTATTAAGTAAACAAGGGTAAAAGTATTACAATTTGAAAATAATATTTATGTAAAGATGAACCTTTACGTAAATAAGTACCTCGAGATCAGGGAATATAAATTATAGTTTTAAGCTTGTTTCCCCTATAGACTATAGTAAATATAGAAATATACCTGTCACGGGTGCAATGATATGCTCCCCTTATGGTAGAGACATTAAATAATAAAATGTCTATCATAAGGAGGAGTGTTTTTTATGTTAAAAAGAATTTCTAATGAAGTATAATGGTCATAATAAACTTAAACTTCTTGAACTGGAGGAATACATGTTATGACTAAGATATGCAGTCATTAATTTGGCTGCTTATTTTTTTGTGTAAAATTTTAAAAAATAAGTTGAAATACATTTTAAATCATTATAGTATGAATTTAGGCATCGATGTACTCTATAAAAAAGAAGGCAAACTATTGATATTAATATTGAAATGATACCATCATATCGCGTGGCTTATATACGAAGAACAGGCCCTTACGGTTCAGATAATATTAGGTATAGCCCAAGACAATCCTCAATTCACAGAGCCTAAAGATTGTCGTTATGATACATGTTTAGTTGTTTCGGATGAATTTACGGTTAATAATAAGTATATTAATTTTGGAAGAATTATTGGTGGAAAATATTGCATATTTAAAATAAGTCATACAGCAGAGGCTATGCAAAAAGCATGGAATGAGATATTTTCTGAGTTATCAAAAAAGAACCACGAAATTGATAATGAAAATAATATAATTTATTTATAAGGTGGAGAATATGAAAAAAACAATACTAAAACTTATGGTCAGCATGATTCTAATAGCCTGTTTTATATCATTATTAGCTTGTGGTAAGATCAACTTAAAAATCGGTAGTAGTACAAACAGTAATCAAAATAACAAAGAGAGCTTAAATCCCAATATTGACACAAATAAATCAAGATTTGATTCAGTTGAAGAGCAATCTAAAATCTTAAAGGATATGGAAGCATTATCAAGTAAGTTAAATAAAGCCCCTGATTCTAATTCAATTAAAGCTATACTTAATGAGTATTTTCAATCAAATAAAGATACAACTAATTGCATTTATTTTGCAAAAGAAAATGGAGAATTTTACCTTATTCCCAACCAACAACTGCCTGAAGATTATGATGCAAGAAAAAGGGTATGGTATGAAAAAGCTATTGAAAATAAAGTATATACTTCAAAGTTTCAAGATGTAGCAAGTGGAAAGAATATAAGAGCTGTTTCTCAAGCTATATCAAAAGATGGTACAAATATAGGCGTGATTGGAATTGATAAATTTACTGGTCAATCAATTAATAAATAATTATTCTTCTGTGGAATAATTAAGGATAAGAGTTTTAGAATAAGACACAATATTCATAAGATATGCAGTCATTAATTTGGCTGCATTTTTTACAGTAATTCTAAAAACCGAGTATAAGATATTGGGAATAATATTAAAATTTATGAATAAGAAAGTAAGCACTGGAACACCTAGTGTTATGAATAAGTGTTTTGAACTGAAAGAACTTAGGAAGTTGTCTCTATGCAATAAAATAAATTTGACATACTGATATCAATTCTCTTAATGCTTAATTTTGTGCATTTTATACCTATAGGTGGATTGATTACGATATATTTGACAAATTTTCCATATAAGATACAATATTATTATAAAATTTAAGGGGGGAATAACAATGGCTACTATATTTATATTATTGTTTTTAGCATGTATTGTTTGTCTCATTTTAGGAATCATAAAACCTACTTTGGTTATAAAATGGGGAGATTTAGAAAAAAGAAATAGGAAGAGCGTATTAAAATATTATGGAATAGGATTAATATTTACATTTATTTTAATCGCAGTTTTTTCGCCTAAAACTACAAATACAGTAGATAAATCTACAACAGCAAAAGTAGAGAATACAGTAAAAGAAGAACCAAAAGAGAAGACAGAAGAAGAAAAGGCTGCAGAAGTTGCTAAACAAAAAGCAGATGAAAAAGCAAAAGCAGATGCAGACGCTAAAATAGCAGCAGAAAAAGCTGCAAAGGATGTACCTAAGGAATATCAATCAGCATTAAAAAAAGCAGATTTATACGCTAACAAAATGAATTTATCTAAAAAAAGTTTATATGAGCAATTAACATCAGATTACGGAGAAAAATTTCCTAAAGAAGCGGCTCAATATGCTGTAGATAATGTAAAAGCAGATTGGAAAAAGAATGCGTTAGCTAAAGCTAAATCATATCAAAATCAAATGAATATGTCTAAGAGTGCTATACATGACCAACTAGTAGCAGATGCTGGAGAAAAATTTACTGAAGAAGAAGCACAATACGCTATAAATAATTTAGAAAAGTAAGAATGTAATTAAGGGCATGGGAGAAATTCTGTGCCTTTGTTTTTTTGTATAAAAATAGATTTGTTTGCATTAATTTGACAATTGTCATAAAGTATGAAGTATTAATAAAATTCATTTTTGAAGGCTGAATAATGCAATATTTTAAAGTATGATATAATAAACAGATAAATTAGAATTTACGGAGGCGGCAAAATGAATATTAAAAAAATTGTAATTCCAGTTGTTGGAGTTAGTGCATTGTTAACTAGCATATTATTAAAGAAAAAATTGGGATCGGATGCAACCAATGTCGTTTCAGAAGCATTAACAGAGCCTGAAGAAGTCTTTGGAGGTATCCCGTTGTCAAAGCTTAATGAATTAGCTAAAGAAGTTTATCATGGATTAAGTTGTACTATTGATCAGTACGGATATCTAATTTTTCATTCGAAATCGAATAGAGGTCATCAAACGTTTCATACACAAATGACATTAGATAAGGCTGGAAAATTAATAAATCTTGGTGGACATTATCCTGGACAATGGTGGTCGACGGCTGACAAATTTGCAAAAAAGGCTAATGAATTATTTACATTCAAGTAATGAATCAAAATAAACTATTAAAAATATATAGAAGAATAGTACAGAATATTCTTAAAAGGTGTAAAAATAGAAATTTGTAGGGAGAAAAACAAAAGTTTATGTATTTAATGTTAGGGTGGGGTTTATGTGGATTCATGATAAAATAAAAAAAGATTTGGAAGATATTTATCCTGGAAGTATCAAGAAATTGAATAATATAAAAAGTATCCCATACGAGAAAGCGATTCTACTGACTGCGTATTTATGGGAAAGCTGTTTTGTTACAACTAATGATATTTGGGTGATTTCATGCCGAGGATTATTATGGCAGATTCCGAATGATTGGATAGAAATCAATGTTGAAGAAATATTACAACATGTAAAAATTGATTGGTCAGATGATTTTGAATATTCGAATATGTGTGCCATGTTTGTACATATGCCAACTATATTAAAAATACTTATTGATATTGGGAAAAAGAAAGCGACTACATCTGCAGTATTAGAATTTGTTAATGATTTTGAAGAATATTTACCTAATTGGGATAGGTATATTTATCAAAAAACAATGGAGTTATTTGAAAGTGAGAAAGATTTATTAATATATTAGCATATAGCAAATTCAAATTTGTCAATAACTATATCTGTTATTATTTGATTCGCAACAGTAAATTATTACGAATGTAAATTTATTTTTAGATGGGGTATTTGTTATGGATATAATATTTGGTAATTTCAAAAATTGGATTAATAGTAAAAAAGAATTATGGAAAGAACAGGGTTTGATTATGGATGAAATTATTGAATCTACTCATGCTCACCAAATCCATATTAATTTACATTCAAATGATGGTTTTGGACATATCGGGTTGTTTGAGAGTAACAATATTTATTGGGTAGAATTTGAGGCGACCGCAAGAGAATTCGAGGACTTTTATAGGTATTTTGAATTTGAAAGATTACCATGTTTTGATAATGTTGAACAAGAATATATAAGGTTTATAACACTCAGGGAAGATAAATAACATATTAGTTTATTCTCAATATTCATAAAAGATAAAATGAAGAGCAGTAGGAACAATCCACTACTGCTTTTTTATTTACATAAAAATAGAGGCAGTTATACAGGAAATGGTCATAAAGCCACCTCTAAATAATAAATTATTAATCTTCAATAAGATGGATTAATCCCTGATTAAACACTTGTTTGACATGATCATTAGATAAAGAATAATATACTATTGTACCTTCTTTTCGATATTTAACTAATTTAGCTTGTCTTAGTGTTTTTAATTGATGAGATACTGAAGAACGATTCATATTTATTAGTGAAGAAATATCACATACACACATTTCAGATTTTGAAAGTACATGCAGTATTTTTATCCTTGTTGTATCACCAAATATATTAAACAAATCGGCTAAATCAGATAATATATTTTCTTCAAGCATATCTTTTCTTACTTCATCAACTATTTCATGGTGGATTGCTATGCAATTACAGTTATCTATTTTTTCAACTTCATTAAACATAATAAAAAAACTCCTTTAATTTAATTAGTTGTATATGTGTGCACATATACAACTGTTATATAACAATATATGCATAATGAAAAAAAACGACAATAAATTATTATAGAGATAGTATATGGCATCATTGAGGTGAGCGATACTATCTATATTATTATATTTAGGAGACAATATGTAGATATGACGAAGTAAATTATAGAAATGTTCTTTGAAAATTGAATAGTGCGATTTTTACAAAATATGCTATAATTAATATAGAATGGTAAATTATCATGTAACATAGAGGAGGTCATCGAATGGATAATCGTGAAATTCAAATTACCAACAAAAACTTAATTGAACCAAAGCATAAAAATGAGCATGAACCTTATGAATATTATAAGTATGAAGTAACAAAACGAAACAAAAATAGTCAATGTTACGTTGCTATATATGAAATTCCACCTCAGAAAGCAAATTACCCATATCACTACCATCTTAAAAATGAGGAAATTTTTTATATCATTAGCGGTAGTGGTATTTTAGAAACACCTGATGGCAATAAAAGAATTTCAGCAGGAGATATTATAGTTTGCCCTCCATTAGAAAATGGAGCCCATAGAATAATTAATTCTTCACATGATGAAATGCTCATATATTTAGATTGTGACACAGTTAATTATCCAGATATAGCATATTACCCTAAGTCTGATAAAGTAGGAATAATTTTAAATGGAGAGTTAAGTACATTTTATAGAAAGAATATCGATGTAGATTATTATGAAGGTGAATAAATATTTATATTCTTTAAATAAAGATAAATTTAGCACACAATATTAAAATATTGTGTATCAATAAGGAGGGGATAGCTTTGAGTACCATTGGAATTATGGTAAGTATATTTTTGTTAGTAGTCACAGTTCTTATTGTGGAATTCAGAAAGAAAAAGTTCACAATAAAGAAGGTATTTGAAATTATAATTATCATCTTACTTTTAATTAGTTGCATTTATAAGTATTTCCAAAGGTCAAGTAGTTTTATGTTTACAAAAACAACAACTCTTAGCCAAGAGAACATAGATGGTGTTCAAATGTATGAAAATATCGATAGCGAGGAATTTGTGCAAAAGTATGGGACAAAGATTGAAAGAATTGACAATGCTCTATTTGACTACTATAAACTAAGTGATGGTTTAGAAATTGCGACAAATAAACAGAGACAGATTATTAGAGTTATTATTAATAGTGGAACCAACAGTGATATTAAGACAAGCAAAGGTATTGGTTTAGGGAGTTCAGTTGACGATGTAATTAATGCTTATGGCACTAACTATTACAAGAGAACTGAGGAACAAATGCCTTCTTCGCCAGTAATTGGATACGTAGATCATGAAAGAAAGGTAACAATTGAATTTTGGAATGTAGAAAATAAAGTAGTAGAAATAAGATATGATATTACTTCTATGGAATAATATCATACATAAATATGAGCTCTTTAAGTATGAACCGAGAATGCCCAACCACTAGTATTATCATTTGGTATTTTAGAAAAAAAGAACAAAAGACAGTAAATCGTTAATTAATTCGCTGTCTTTTGGCAACCTGCCAAGCTATAAAAGATTAGCAATTGTAGTATTAGTAAATTGCCAATATTTATACTATGGATTATTTTAGCTTTATATAATATAATATTCCACAATAACATTAAGGTGGTGATTTTATTTTATGAAGAATGTGACTATAGATACAATCAAAGATACAATAAGAGATCTTCCGGAAGGTGAACAAGAAGTAATATTATACTTAGCTGAAATATTTAAAGGTGAAGAAGATAAAATATTAGAATATTGTATAAGCGAATTTATTAACGTTAACTAAATAATCATATAAATGCAGTCATTAATTTGGCTGCATTTTTTGGTGCAAAAAAGAGATAGTAATGGGCGTGTTATGGCATGAGTTAAGTAGTATCTCTAAAAAAATTGTAAATAGAGTTTTAGTATATTTGAATTATTGACACTATAAAAAATAAATTAAGTGAAGTGGGTGTATACTTTGGAAAAATTAGGTATTGAATTTGCTGAAGTGAAATCTGATTTTAAAGGAGTGGTTGAATGGGAAAATATAAATTTAATTAATCTGGTTGGAATATATCTACAAAAAACTATTACGAATTTTATAATGAAAATAGTTGATGCTATAAGTAAATTTATTCTTAACTAAAATCTATTTAGAAAGAATATATAAAAAATAATTAATTTAATTTATAATTCGTGGACATTATAAATTAAATTGTAGTAAATTTACAATTTATGTTATAATTAATTCGTGATTTTTTACGACGAACTAAAAGGAGAATTTATTTTGCAGGAAGTTTTAGAAGAACTAGAAATAATTCTAATATCATTACATAAAATGGGCTCTTATTATGGTGAAAAATTTCATACATATGGTGAAGAAATGTATCGTGGAGAATACGAGAAAGAGACAACACGTTTTATAGATGAATGGCGTGTTTGTGAGAAATTAGCAAAGGTAAGAAGTATTTTAAGTGATAGATTCGACCGTACATTAGGTGAAGATTATATGGACGATCTAGAAAGAGAAATGAATGAGATTAGGTATTGGAGTAAACCAGGAGATATGCTATAAAACAAAAATTAATAATTATAATTCGCAATATTCTTTAGAGACTTTATATTAAATTATGATGTAAAAAGTGCCTATTAGGAGGAGTGTATGTTAAATAACGATTATGATATTTGGATAGAAGCAGAACAGTGGGAAGATGTATTGGATGTACACAATGACAATACAGATGTAATAGTAGAATTTAAAAATGGTGCAAGATGGGGCGCTTCATTCTTTACATACAGCAATATAAGCAGACTTGTAGAAAAAAACAGAGTCACAGGAGAATGCTTGAGCGGAAAGTATTATTGGTCAAGTGATATGGTTCTTATAGATGAGATTAGTAGGAAGAGAATAGAGGAAGTTATAAATTACTTAATCTGTGAAGGAAAATTTGAAGTCATTTTTTGTAAAATTTCTGAATAAAAAGTTCACAGTTTTCTTAAATCATAAATTAATAGATATAGTTACAATAGTGTTTGTCCGTTATTTAATATAAATATCTAAATTGAAGAATGATCTATGCACCTGTTTATGGTGATGGTGATCCGCACATTGAAGAAATCTTACCTTACATGATTAACTGGAATCCGTTAAAAAAGCAATCTATGATTCATCATGAAGATGTCAACCAAGCACTATTACTTGCTGCTAGCACATCTGGTATTGGTGGCCGCATTATATAACGTTGCAGATGATAATCCTATTGCTATAGGCGAATTATATAAATTGTATGAAGCACCAGAGCAAACACCTACTGAAGATGGATGGCTTATGTCTAACCTATGGGAATTAACTGCGGATCCAGCTCGCATTAAAGAGGAACCAAATTTTAAGCAAAAATATCCTTCTATTTATGCTGCTAGGGATATGGGAGCTTTGTAATTGTAATTTACAAAAATGATATTTTGAAAATTACATAAATAATGATAAATTCTAAACAAAAAACAGTCATATGAGAGCTTTAAATTCATGACTTTGTAGGAAGTCATGAATCTAGTTGAAACTTTATATATGGCTGTTTTTTATATAAATTTTTGAAACAAAGTCATAAACTTTATACAAAATTACAAATAAACTAGAAAAACAATTTTATCCCTGCTAAAGCGGTCATTACAACGCTTAATTTTCTAAAAAACTTTTCATTAAGCTTTTTAATTGTTACTATTCCTAAAACAGCGCCTAACGTGATTGCAGGTATCATAGAAAAAGCAACAACACTAGTTTTTAATGAGATATTATGCCAGATTAGAATTTGTAGAGGGACTTTTATTAAGTTAATTATAAGAAAAAAACATGAATTTGTGCCTAAAAAGTCATTTTTCTTAAAGCCCATAGCTAACAAATACATTGTAAATACAGGCCCGGCAGTATTACCAATCATAGATGTAAACCCACCCTATAATTCAGTGTATTTTTTACTATTACCTCTTGCTTTTTCAATAGGATACTTTAGTTCATTTTTATCCATTTTAATATTTATAATTTCTTCTAAGTCAACATTTAAAGCATCAGCCATATGAATACAATAAACTATAACATCTGCAAGTTCTTCTAAAACATGCTATTTATTATAGTTCTCTTCATCCCATAAAAATTCTTCTAAGAGCTCCCCTGCTTCAATTGATATTGCTTTTGATAAATTAGCAGGCGTATGAAACTGATTCCAATCTCTATCATTCCTAAACTTTATTAGTCTATTTATTGTGTCTTTCATTATTATCACTCTTTCTATGTATCACCAGTTCTTATATTTATATCACAAATTTACATTTGTTAAATTTAGAGTAATCAACACAAAATGAAATTTCTTAAATTAAGCGTTATATTTGCCACATATCAAAAATATATTATTTAGAAACTTATCAATATAAAAATTACTTTTTACATAGTATATGTATTTATATATGTTATAATACCTGTATTGCTGTTTTTTAATAGGAGGACATATTATGATAGGGACATTACTTTTAAACAGATATAAAATATTAGAAAAAATTGGTGAAGGTGGCATGGGAATTGTTTATAAAGCAAAATGCACCTTATTAAATAGATTTGTGGCAATCAAAATATTAAAAGCTGAATTAAGTGAAAATGAAGATTTCATTGCACGATTTAGAAGAGAAGCTAATTCAGCTGCAAGTTTGTCACACCAAAACATAGTAAATGTTTATGATGTTGGCTCAGAAGGAAAAATTAATTTTATAGTTATGGAATATATTAATGGAAAAACATTAAAGAAATTAATAAAAGAAAATAACAAACTTTCTTATTCAGCCGCTTTAGATATCTCATTACAGATTTCAAAAGCGCTGTTATACGCACATAAAAATAATATAATTCATAGAGATATAAAACCGGATAACATCTTAATAAATGAAGAGAATGTAATTAAGTTAACTGACTTTGGAATTGCTAAAGTATCTGATTCTAAAACCTTAACCAATTCCAATAATATTATGGGTTCAGTGCATTATTTTTCACCAGAGCAAGCCCAAGGAAAGTTAGTTGATTTTAGAACTGATATTTATGCTTTAGGCATTGTGATGTATGAGATGTTCACAGGAAAAATACCTTTTATAGGTGATAATTCAATTTCAGTGGCAATTATGCATATTAAAGAACTTGTTACTCCGCCTAAGGAAATAGATTGTGAAATACCAGATAATATAAACTCAGTGATTTTAAAAGCTTTAGAAAAAGAACCTTCTAAAAGATTTAAAAGTACCACTGAATTTTCTGAAATAATAAATTTAATCAAGGAAAATCCTGAATTAGAAGTAAACTTTGAAATTTGTCATGATACTAAAACTGTTATTATGGATTCGTCAACTTTAACCTTCTCTGATACAAAAATTAATCCTACTGTGATAATGAAACAAGATGAAATTCAACAAACAGAATTAATTACAAAAACATTAGATATTAATAAAAAAAATAAAAGCAAAAATAGTAAAATTATTATAGTTTTTGGTTTTATTATTTTAGCAATTACTTCTTACGTTTTAGGAAGCTTTCTATATAAAGAGACTTCTCAAGATGTTAAAAACGAATCATCAGTAACAGATACTGATACTCCGAGTTCTTCCACCGCAAGTACAGTTGAAAACATACCAAAGGAAGATTCATATAAGCTTGTACCTTCACTTATTGGAAAAACTCAAGACATTGCTAATAGTATTATAAACAATAATGGCTTTACACTGGGCAACGTTACAATGCAATACAGCGATACTGTCCCTAAAGGTACAATTATTAGCCAATCACCTCCGCCAAATACTTCTTCTGAAAAAAATGAAAAAATAGATTTGATTATAAGTCAAGGACAAAAAATTACACAAATATCTCCTCAGTCAAAAGGAAACAATAATGGTAATGGAAACGGTAAAGACAGGGATGAAAAAAACAAACATAAAAATAAATGATCTAAGGTATATACTCTTAGATCATTTTTAATTTAAGCTAGAAAAAAATTATGCAATAGGATTTAAAGAACAAATTAAAAATGTGAATTTATTAATAAAGAACTCAGTCGGGAAAATAATAAAAAACACCAACAATTTAGTTTCCTAAATGCTGATGTTTACTAAAATGGTGACCCATACGGGAATCGAACCCATGATTTCACCGTGAGAGGGTGACGTCTTGACCGCTTGACCAATGGGCCGTACAACATAAATTAGTTTACACCTATTTTACTAATATGTCAATAATTTTTATATTTTTAATTTATCTTAAAATATTTTTGTCAAATTTTGATATTATATAGTTAGAGAGATTTTATATTATCTGATTTATTTGAAGCCTTTAAACATACTAATACATATTATCGAACCAAGCTTTCTTTAGAAGTTTTATTCCCTCAACAATATCTTGTTCTAGCATTGAGCCAAAACCAAGGAGAACCATATTATCTTTATATTTATGTTTTTGCATCCAAAATAATGAGACTGGATAGACTCGAACAGAGCAATTTTTAGCTGTTTCTATCAGAGCTTTCTCTGTTAATCCATTATTAACTTCTAGTAGAATATGTAAACCAGCATTCTGAGCATGAATGGTGACATTTTGGTTAAGAAACTCTTTAATAGCATTTATTAATATATTATACTTTCTCTTATTTATTAGATATATTTTACGTAAATGTCTTTCATAATGCCCTAGCTTTATAAATTGTTGAATTATTTTCTGTTCAAGTAATGGGACTGGGGATTGGTACATTTTAAAATTTTGATGATACTTCTCTAATAAATTATTTGGCAAGACCATATAATTAATGCGTAAGCTTGGCGATAATGCTTTTGAAAAGGTTCCTATATATATAACTGTTCCATTAGAATCAATGCTTTGAATTGATGGAATAGGCTTTGAATTATATTTAAATTCGCTATCATAATCGTCTTCTATTATAATTCCTTGATTTCTTATTGACCAATCCAGCAATTTTAATCTTTTGGCAATTGGTATAACAACGCCAGTAGGAAATTGATGTGATGGTGTTACATACACAATTCTTGATTTACTATTTTCTAATTCATTAATATCAATTCCATCTGCTTCTAAATTTATAGGGTTTACTTTATATCCATTATTAATGAAGATATCTTTTGCTCCAGTATAACCTGGATCTTCTAATGCAATTTGGTTAAAATCTTCCCTCAATAATTGGCATAACAGACTTAAACAATAGCCCATGCCAGAAGAAATAATTATCTGTTCTGATTTACAAGTTACTCCTCTGGATCTTTTTAAATAGTTCATAATTTCTATTTGCAATTCATTTTCTCCTGTACGGGAACCATATGATATCATATCTTCAGCATTTAAAGTAGATAAGCATTTATTTGATATTCTTTTCCATATACGTAAAGGAAAATCAGAAGCACTTAATTTGCCATATTCAAAATTATATTGATAATAGTCATCTGAGCTATTATCAAAGGAATTATAAATGTCATTAGAGATGTTACTGTTTTTTTGTGTATTAGGTTCTATTTTCTGAGATGACATATTTTTATTTTTTAGATTAGATATAAAAGAATTATCTAATTTTAGAGAAAAAAATCCGCTGCCAGCTTTACTTTCAATATAACCTTCAGATGAAAGCTGCATAAATGCACTTTCTACTGTGTTTCTGCTAACATTCAATTGGATTGACAACTTTCGCGTTGAAGGGAGTTTACTACCAGCTATAATTTCACCGGAAATTATCTGGTCTTTTAATTGATTATAAATTTGTAAGTACAATGGAGTTTTTGAATCAATATCTAATACAATCATCTATATAAATCTCCTTATAACTGTATCCTATAAAATAATAAAAACTGGAACTTTTAATCATTACAGTTAGATTGTATAATCAAGATTGTAAAAAGTCAATTAATTGTGTAGCTGCGTAATTTAATTAGTTAAAGCAGTTAAACGATAAATTAAAAAGAATTTAGGAGGAATATAAATGATAAATGAAAAATTACTTGAGGTAATGTCAAATGAAGGTGTGGTGTCTATAGTATCTTGGAATAATGAAGAAGCGCATGTAGTTAATACATGGAATTCATATCTTACGGTAGTAGGAAGTGATAGATTTTTAATACCAGCGGCAGGAATGAGAAGAACACAAAAAAATGTTGAGATAAACGACAAAGTTAAAATTACTTTAGGAAGTAAAGAAGTTATGGGGCATAGAAATATGGGAACAGGATTTTTAATTGAAGGAACTGCAAAATTTGTTGAAGCAGGAACAGAATTTGAAATGATGAAAGATAAATTTCCTTTTTTAAGCAGAGTATTAGAAATAACAGTTATATCAGCAAAACAAACATTATAAATAAAAAATAAGAAGGAGTCTTTGCAGTCAAATTTAATCAACAAATCATAATTTTCAAAATATTTAAAAAATGCACTTGTTTTTTAAGAAAAATCTGTTAAACTATTATTTAGTTAGTAATTTAAATAGAGGTGTATATTACTATTTGATATACTCATCGCTCCTCTAGTATGACTAATAATCATACGAAATTACGACTCCTTTTTAATATTTTGTGGGATATCCATTGGAATTTAACTGGTAGCAGCTAAATTTTAATGGGTATTGTTTTTGTTTGAATTTATTGATATGGATTTTGTGGAAAGAAACTAGAATATAATTAGTAATACTTACTTTGGAAGATAGAGGAGATAAGTATTATTAAAGAGCTGCTTATAAAATTAAAAATCCCTAAAAGGGATTTTTAATTTTCAAGCCAATCTAGAACTGCTGGATTAGCACATGCTGAGGTTTTAGCATCTATCTTTGTAACAAAAATTATATCACCTTTGTTTGCTACAGAACTAACTTCTTGGAAGATCTCATTAGCTGACAAGGTGGTTTTTACAAAGAAACCTTCTGGCATGAATTGAGCCCATCCACCTAGAGATTTTATTTTTCCTACTATATTAGCGGCTCCATGTACATTTTCGTGTTCGTGTTCATGTTCATGTGAGTGGTCTTCACCGCAACCACAATTTTCATCATGAACATGACCGTGAGTATCGCTTATAAAATATGTAATCATATATACTGACATATTAATCAATCCTTTCTAAATTTATATTAGTACAATTAGATTATACATTAATGATGAGAAAAGTAAATAAAATAGTAGAAAAGAATAGGTAAAATGAGAGTTTGAATAATATATTGAATGGGTATACAATATATATTGAAGAGCTTTTATATCTTTTAAATTTAGCATATATACATATATAAGAAAGGTCTTAAAATTATAATATTATAATCGAAGTTTATTTTGAGCTAAAATTGGAGGGAACGAGTAAGATGAATTATGATGTAATAATAGTAGGAGCAGGTCCAGCAGGAATTTTTACTGCATTTGAATTAAATAAGTTAAAACCAGAAGCTAAAATTCTTTTAATTGAAGAAGGCAAAAGAATTGAAAATAGAAAGTGTCCTAAAGAAAAAACTAAAGAATGTGTTTCATGTAAGCCAAATTGTCATATAACATCAGGTTTTTCAGGAGCAGGTGCTTTTTCAGATGGAAAATTGTCACTTAGTCATGAAGTTGGTGGAGATTTACCAAACATAGTTGGAAATGACTTAGCTCAAGAATACATAGAGTATACAGATTCAATTTATTTAAGCTTTGGCGCTGATACTAAAGTTGAAGGTTTAGGTAATAATGAAGCTATTAAGGAGATAAGAAGAAAAGCAATACAAGCAGGCTTAAAGCTAGTGGATTGCCCAATCAGACATTTAGGAACTGAAAAGGCTCAAGAAATATACCTTAAAATACAAAATCATTTATTAGAACATGGAATTGAAATTAAATTTGATACAAAGGTTAAAAATTTATTGGTTGAGGACAGCAAAATAGCAGGAGTTTTAATTGCTGATTCTTCTAAACTAGAAAATGAAGAAGAGATTTATGCAGAGAAAGTTGTTGTAGCTACTGGTAGAAAAGGTGCAGATTGGCTTAAGGATATGTGTATAAAACATAACATAGACCATTCTGCAGGACCAGTAGATATTGGCGTTAGGGTAGAGCTTAGAAATGAAGTAATGGAAAGTGTGAATAATGTTCTTTATGAATCTAAGCTTATTGGATATCCTGCGCCATTTAAGAATAAGGTAAGAACTTTCTGTCAAAATCCAGGAGGATTTGTTAGTCAAGAAAATTATGATAATAATTTAGCTATAGTAAATGGTCACTCTTATAAAAATAAGAAATCAGAAAATACGAATTTAGCTATATTAAGCTCACACAGCTTTTCAAAACCTTTTAATCAACCAATTGAGTATGGTAAAAAGGTAGCTGAACTTGTTAATATGCTTGGAAATGGCAAGATATTAGTTCAAAGATATGGTGATATTTTGGATGGTAAAAGGACTTGGGAAAAAGAACTTTATCAATCAAATCTAAGGCATACTCTTGTAGATGCTGAAGCAGGAGATTTAACTTCAGCAATTCCATATAGAACAATGACAAACATATTGAATTTCATACAAGCTATGGATGTAGTCGTTCCAGGTTTTGCAAGTCCTGAAACTCTACTATATGGGCCTGAAATTAAATTTTATAGTAATAGAATAGTTTTAGATAAGAGTTTTGAAACAAATATAAAAGGCTTACATTGTCTTGGTGACTCAAGTGGCTGGACAAGAGGATTAATGATGGCTTCAGCAATGGGCGTTATGATGGGAAGAATGCTTTAAATGCTTTGAAATAACTACGGTTGAAGGTGAAAAGCGTGTATATAAAAATGTGTTTATGATGGCATACATCAACAGCACTTTCTTTAATTTTTATAAATTAAGGGGTGCTGTTTTTTTGTTGTTAAAAGATATTTTAAACGAGTTTGTTTATGAATTGAAATTAAAGATATTAATGCGTCATTGTCAGATATGATATAAACTTAAAATAAGTGTAAATAACATTAAAGACTTAAATAAAAGGTTTTTTTTTGTTATCCATTTTAAGTAAGATGGTATAAATATTGATAATGAAACATGTAAAAATTTACTGAATTTCTTAGATATAAAGGAATTTGTATTACGATTATAGTTGGATTTAACTGGTATTAGAACTAAAATAAATATAAGGAATGCGCATTCATTTATTATTGAAAATAAGGGAGAAATGATAAATGAGAAATTACTTTAAAAAGTTTAGTATTATGTTTATGATGGCTTTAGCTATTATTGGAATTGGAATGATATATGGTGGAAATGGTGCTAATGCAGCTACAGTTGGACAACAGTTAACATCACCAGAAGATGGATGGAAAAGAATTGACGAAGTGGATAAAAATATTATATACAACGGTACTTATGATAATTCACCTCAAACAGGCAATTCTTGGGGAAATTATGTTAGAATATTAAAACTTAATGGTGGTATTAAATTCAAATTTTATGGAACCCAATTTAGACTTATTGGTATTAATGATCCTAATCAACAGTCATCTAATATACAAGTAAAGATAGATGGAAATCCAGTCGACGCTTTTTCTCAAAGAAAGAGTCCTTGGCAAGGTTACATACTTAGTTATGAAAGTGCTGAATTATCAAATTCTGTACATGAAGTTACAATGACTGATTTGGATTCAACTCATTCTATAAGTAATTTTGTTGTAGATGCAATAGACATTAAAGGAAACTTATTACCATATAATGAATCAATATCACTTGATAAATCAACAATGAATCTAACAGAAGGAGATTCAGGACAATTAATAGCAACAACAACACCAGCAGCAGTAGGAGTAACATGGACTTCAAGTGATCCTTCAATAGCAACAATAGAAGTAGATCCTACTAATGGTAAGCTTATAAAAGTAAATGCGATTAAAGAAGGAACTTGCACAATAACGGCAACTACAACAGATGGCAACAATTTAAGTGCATCATGTACTATAAATATAACTAAAAAAACTGAACCAATACCAACACCAGATCCTCAACCAACAGACACAGAGTATATAACTAATATTGCTCATGCAAAAGGTACCAATACTAATAACCCTGGTGGAGAGGTTACAATTATATTTCATGGAACAGCTGATACTATATTGAGTATAGTAAAAACAGCAGATGTAAAAGACGTATGGGTAGGAGATAATTTCACATATACTCTTGTAATAACTAATACTGGGACAAAGACAGCTAAAGCAGTAGTTGTAAATGATCCAGCACCAAACCATATTGACTTTAATGTTAGTGGAGTAACAACTACTCAAGGAACAGTTGATTCAAGCTCAACAACTAAAAATATTATAGTTAACGTTGGAGATATACTACCTGGAGAAACAGTAACAATTAAAATACCTTCAACTGTAATAGCATAAAATAATTGTTTGAAAAGATAATTAAATATAAAGTTTATAAAAGATACTTGCAGAAATGTAGGTATCTTTTTATGTTGCTACATACTAGGAGAAATGGATGAAACAATCCGATAAAATAGGAGTAGTTATTATTTGAAATATATCACTCCAATTTTTATATAGAATAATTATAAATTAATGTTTGGGAGATAAGAGATTATGAAGCAAAAGATAAACTTATATGTTGATGATTTACGAGACTGTCCAAATGAATTTCAAATAGCAAGAACAGTAGAGCAAGCAAAATACTATCTTGAAAATTTTAATATTGGAATATTATCTCTTGACCATGATTTAGGAGTTGATGAAGAAGGAGATTATTTCTTTTTTAGAACCAGAACTTCATGATGATTGTGGATATGAATATTATAAAAGGCATTAGAATATGATGAACATAGTATAGATGCAAGAGTTGGAATTTGTATAATTTTTTATGAATATCCAGCACCAAAATATAATGTGATTACAGAAGAAGAATATTTAGAACACTTACAAATTTTAATAAATAAATTTGATGAAATTACAGATGAAAATAAGAAATCTAATATAATTCAACTTATGAAAAATTTAGTTGAGTACAGATTAAAAATAATCAGTAAATAAGCATATCAAAGAACTTAGTAAAAGTATATAAGCTTTACTAGGCTTTTTAATATAATTATATAATGTAAAAAATGACAGAAATACTAAAAATATAGCTTGTTTTGCAAGAAAAATATGATATAATTATGAAAAGAGAATATATTTTGATATATTTCGACAATTACTGTATTTTATAATGTTGGGAGTGATTTGAGATGCCAAATGAATACTTAACTCAAATAATATTAGCGATTCGAGAAACTAAATATGATATAATAATGGTGTTTAAAAACAGATTAACCAATGAGGAAAGCAAGTTTATAAGTGATGTTGCTATGGAATACAGTAAAACAGTGTTATTTGCGTCAATGCAAACAATGCTATTTAACAATAATAAAAACGTACTTATTATGAAAGATTAAATTTAATAAGATATTCAAAACAGCTTTATTTTTTATAAGCTGTTTTTTTTGTTGTTAACTCTTGAAGTTAACGGAATATGATTTCATGTATACAATAATATTTTAAAGGTTATTTTTAAAAACAAATAAAATTGGAAACAAAACTCAACATAAAGCATATAACATAATAAGTAAGATAAATTATATAAGGGGAGGTGGAAATAATATGGATATTGCACAATATATTGCTCAAAATGCTTTAATTTTGATTCCTGTTTTATATATTATTGGAATGATTATAAAGAATACAGAGCAAATAAATGATAAATATATACCTGTTATATTATTAATAATAGGAATTTTAGGAGCTATTGGAATAATGGGGGTTAATGCTAATTCGGTGATACAAGGTGTATTAGTAACAGGTGTTACAGTTTATACAAATCAACTAATAAAACAAACTAGTAAAAAAGAATGAAATTAAATTTTAGTCACATATAATGATTAAATCCCATAAAATGTAGTAGCCAATTAACAAAGGAGGAGTTTCAATGGGAAACAATTATAATAATTGCGGCTGCTATCGTAAAGAAAATAAGCATGAAGAAAAATCTTATAAAGTAAAATGTCATAACCATGAGTTTGAAGCAAGTACAGATTTTGAGAGAGATGATGAAGGTAGAATACACAATCATCGTATCGCTGGAGTGACAGG
Organism: Clostridium sp. YIM B02555; assembly: GCF_022320955.1. Lineage (NCBI taxonomy): Bacteria > Bacillati > Bacillota > Clostridia > Eubacteriales > Clostridiaceae > Clostridium > Clostridium sp. YIM B02555. The sequence continues at coordinate 76,994 of NZ_JAKJJY010000025.1, forward strand.
CCCTGCAATAAAATATGGTAAAACTCATGTGCATAAGGTAAATGAGTTGACAGATACTTTTGATGACCATTTTCATGGAATTTGTGAAACTACAGGACCAGCAATTTATCTTCCTAGTGGTAAACACTTTCATGTAATATCTGGAAGTACAACTGTTAATGATGGTCATAAACATGATTTTTATTTTATAACTCAAGTTGAAGATGTTACAAACGTGCCAGAAGACGATAAATGTTAAGTGATTAATATAGGGATAGCTCGATTTTAATAGATAGAAAATTTAGGGGATACAGATAATATTTCTGTATCCTTTATATTTTTTATTGAATAAAGTACTGTTCTAATATATAATTTAAGCAATGATTTTTAGGTTCATATATAATTATTATATGATTAAAAGGGAAAGTGGTTAAAATCCACTACAGCCCCCGCTACTGTGATGGAAGACTAATCTCTAGAGCATATTGAAGTTTAGATATGCAAAAATCCACTGGGAGTTTTCTTGGGAAGGAAGAGAATGTAGGATGAGGCCAAAGTCAGGAGACCTGCCTAAAGGTTTATGTAATGCTACTTCGGAGGGAAGGAACATAACAAAGGATAGAATGTGTTTGTGAAATTATATATTCTTAATTTGTTACATTTTTCCTCTTTATCGGTGATAAGGAGGATTTTTTTATTTGGATATAAGGTCTAATTAAGATTTTTAATCTCTCATCAAGAAATCCTGAAGGGGTTTCTTGACTAATAACAATTGATAATTAGAACATATGTATTAAAAGGAGGATATTATGAAAAAAGCAATTCTAGTAGTTAGTTTTGGAACAAGTCATTTAGATGCACTTAAAAATTCAATTGAGAAAGTTGAAAATAAGATTAAAGGTGAATTTAAGGAATACGAAGTTTTTAGAGCTTTTACAGCGCATTTCATTATAAAAAAATTAAAAAATAGAGATGGGTTAAATATTTTAACGCCTGAAGAGGCTTTGGAAAATTTAAAAACTAAAGGGTTTGAAGAAGTAATCATTCAACCACTGCACTTAATTCCAGGGGAAGAATTTGATTATATAAAAGGGATTTCAGCAAGATGGGAGAACGAATTTAAATCATTAAAACTTGGAAGGCCAATATTCTATTATCAAGGAATGAATGGACTACCTGAAGATTATTCTTTGTTTATAAATAGTATAAAGGAAGTAATTGAAGGAGAAGAAAGTGTAATTTTATTTGGTCATGGTACTGAGCATCCTGCTAATGCTGTTTATGGTATGCTTCAAACTGTGTTGATCGATGAAGGCTATGAAAATGTATTTGTAGCAACTATAGAGGGATATCCAACTATACATAATGTATTGAAAAAGCTAAAAAAGAAAGATATAAAAAAAGCAACGCTTATTCCTCTATTACTAGTTGCAGGAGATCATGTTAAGAATGATATGGCTTCTGATGAAGATGATTCCTTAAAGAGTATACTTGAAAGTGAAGGGATAGAAGTAAAATTACATATGCATGGTCTTGGTGAATTAGACAAGTTTGCTGAATTATATATTAGCAGAATTTATGATTTAATTGAAGATAGATACTTAAATGCAGGAAGAACAAAAAAGCTATAAATTATGTATGCTGCAAAAATAAATATTTAAGATATAAAGACTTCCAAAGGAAATCAATCTTCATTGATATTTTAACATTGACAATTGAAATAAATATATATGAAAGAAATGGAGTGCTGATTATAATGAATAATGCTAATATAAAGGAAATGGAAGGCAAAGAAGTATTTAGCATATCAATAGTAGTAGATAAGCCAATTCTAGTGGGGCAAGATGATATTGTTGGAAGACGTCAGTTAATACCAATATTATCTGGTGAAGTAAAAGGTGAGGGATTTAATGGAGAAGTTCTACCTGGTGGCATCGATAGCCAAATTATTAGACCAGATGGAAAGTGTGAACTTTCAGCAAGATATGCAATTAAATTAGAAGATGGTGCAGCAATTTATATTGAGAACAATGGAATGCGTACAGTTCCAACTGAATATATTGAAGATGTTAAAGCAGGAAAGTTTGTTGACCCTAGTGTGTACTATTTTCGTACAATCCCAACCTTTGAGACATATGATAAAAAATATAAATGGATGATGGATAATATCTTTGTATGCTATGCTACTAGGCTACCAGAAAATGTTTTATTGAAATTTTATAAAGTTTTGTAATTTTAACTTAAGCTTATATAAGTTCTATAGATATCCGAAGCAAGAATTAGACATATGCGGAACGTACCGAAACTAAACGCGCTTAGAAAGGAAAATATTATGAAATCCATAATCATATCATCGAATTGTAGTGGTGGAGGAAAAACAACCTTCACTCTTGGATTAATGAAGGTACTTAAAAATAGGGAATTAGAAGTTCAAGGCTACAAGGTAGGACCAGATTATATAGATCCAGCCTTTCATAAAGAAGTAACCAAGAAGGCGTCGAGAAATTTAGATGCCTTTTTAACGGGTAAGGATGGCGTGGTTAAAAGCTATCTTAAAGGAAATGGTGACGTTGGAATTATTGAAGGCGTAATGGGGTTATATGATGGAATTGGAGCAGGTGAAGAAGCATCAACCTATGAAGTTTCGAAGCTTTTAGGGAACATGCCAATTATATTAGTGCTGTCACCTAAGGGGCAAAGTGCTAGTATATGCGCTGAAATCAAGGGCTTTAAAGATTATAGAAATGCTAATATTGTTGGAGTAGTATTAAATTCAGTAAGCGAAAAGTATTATAATTTATTGAAATATTCAATAGAGAAAAATTGCAAGGTTAAGGTTTTTGGATATTTACCTAAAACTTCAGAAATAATGTTAAGCAGCAGGCATTTGGGGCTTGTTCAAAGCATGGAGGTTCTTAACCTAGAGGAAAAATTGACTATATGTGAAAAGTTAATAGAAGAATATGTGGATGTTGATAGTATCATTAATGAAATGAAAGAGTTTATTCCAAAGCTTGAGCATAAAGAGGACTCCTTTGCTGATTTTAAAAGAAAACAATCTAAGTCATTAAAAATTGGAGTTGCATCAGATAAAGCTTTTAGTTTTTACTATAAAGATAACTTAGAATATCTAGAGGTCTTAGGTGAAGTGATTTATTTTAGTCCCATAAAGGATAAGGCACTACCTGAAGGGCTAGATTTCTTATATATTGGTGGGGGATATCCTGAAGTTTTTAAAGAAGAATTAGCAGCCAATAATACAATGAAGTCAAGCATTAAGGAAGCACTGGAGAATGGCTTGAAATGTTATGCAGAATGTGGTGGACTTATGTATTTAACTGATTCTATAGATGGAATGGAAATGGTTGGCTTTTTTAAAGGTGAAAGTTTTATGACAAATAAGCTTCAGAATTTTGGTTATTGTAAAGTAAGAATTATAGAAAATTGCTTTGGAAAAGAATTAGAAATAAATGCACATGAATTTCATAAATCACGGGTTGATTTAATGGAAGATCAAGTATATGAAATAGAAAAGACTCAATATAATGGTGAAATAGTAAAATGGCAATGTGGTTATTTTAAGAAAAATACTCTTGCTGGGTATGCTCATATTAATTTTTTAGGTAATGAAGAGTTTATATTGAGACAAATTTAGGTTAAGAGTATAATTTGAAAGGATGGTTTAAAGTTAAATGGATTATTTAAAAAATCCTATGGGAATTGAAGAAAAAAGTTTTGAAATTATAGGTAAAGAAATGGGAGCACATTCTTTTACAGAGGAAGAGCTTCTTATAATAAAGAGAACAATACATACTACTGCTGATTTTGAGTATAAGGAATTAGTGGAAATAAGTGAAACTGCCATTGAAACTGCAAAAAAGATTTTTGCTAAAGGTGCTAAAATTTATACAGACACAAATATGGCTTTAAATGGAATTAATAAAATGGCCTTAGCTAAAACAAATAGTAAAGTTATTTGCTATGTAAATGAAGAGATTGTCCATAAAGAAGCAAAAGAAAAAAACATAACTAGAAGTATGGCAGCAGTTGAAAAAGCTTGTAGTGATGATGTAGATATTTTTGTATTTGGAAATGCGCCTACGGCACTTTTCAGGCTTAAAGAATTAATAAAAGAAGGAAAAGCTAATCCAAAGCTTATCATAGCAGTACCAGTTGGTTTCGTAGGTGCTGCTGAAAGTAAGGAAAATATGGATGAGCTAAATATTCCTTATATAAGAGTAAGAGGAAGAAAAGGTGGAAGCACAGTTGCAGCAGCAATAATCAATGCTCTTATGTATATGGTAGTTGAAAGAGAATAAGGCACTATTAAATAAATAACAAGTCCTCTTGCTAATATAAGTTCCTTATTGCAGCAGAACTGCTCTTTTCTAAGGTGCCTATTTTTGAGCTGTTATTTATTTTGATGAGCCTAACTAGAGGTGAATTGATGTTTGAAATGTATATTGAAGCTAATGGGCAGAAATTAAGATGCGGATATACAACGGGAGCATGTAGTGCAGGTGCAGCAAAAGCAGCAACTATGATACTCTTTAATAAGTGTGACGGAATTATAGAAATAGAAATTGCATCTCCAAAAGGAATTAATATAGAAATGCCTATAGAAGCAATTGAGAAAATTGATGATTATATAGAATGCACTATTTTAAAAGATGGTGGAGACGATCCAGATGCTACTCATGGAATAGAAATAAAGGCTAGAGTGAAAAGAATAAAGGAGTCTATTGGAGTAAGTGAGCAGGAAAGAGTTGTTCTTAAAGGTGGAATTGGAGTAGGAGTTGTTACAAAGGATGGGTTATTTGTACCTAAAGGTGAGCCGGCCATTAATCCAGTTCCAAGGAAAATGATAATAGATGAAGTGATGAAGGTCTTACCAGAAGGAGAAAAAGTTGAAGTGACAATCTTAGTACCACAGGGGGCCGAGATTGCAAAGAAAACTTTCAATAAAAGGCTTGGTATTGAAGGTGGAATTTCAATACTAGGGACTACAGGAATTGTTCATCCTATGTCAGAAGAATCACTTATGGCATCAATCAAATTAGAAATTAATCAAAAAGCTATAAATAATGAAAAATTAGTATTAACTTTTGGAAATTTAGGCGATAATTATTGTAAGGGACTTGGTTATAAAGAAGAAGAAATTGTGATTTGCTCAAATTTTATAGGATATGCATTGGAAGCATGTGTTTCATCGAAAGTGAAAGCTGTTATCATAGCTGGACATATAGGAAAAATGAGCAAAGTTGCTTATGGATGTTTTAATACTCATAGTAAAGTTAATGGTGTAAGACTTGAAGTCATTGCGCTAGAACTTGCTCTTCTTGGTTATGATATTTCTTTGGTACAAAGTGTTTTAAAGGAGAAAACTTGTGAAGGCGCAGTAAAGATGCTTGGAAGTGGGTACGATAAACTTTATGAGAATATAGGTGAAAAAATCATTGAAAAAAGTTCAGAACACGTTTATGGAGAGTTAAAAGTTGATGCACTTATGTATTATGGTGCAGTAAAACCTATATTACTTTGGAAGTCTGGAGGTGTAAGGTAAGTGATTTATATAGTTGGCTTAGGTCCAGGACATAAAGACTATATTATGCCTAAAGCAATAGAAACACTAAAAAAGTCTAATATTATTTTGGGTTTTAAGAGAGCAATTGATTCTTTAGATTTTATAAATAACAAAAAAATATACATAAATAAATTAAGCGATGTAGATAAATTAATTGGTGAAAATAAAAACATTGATATTTCCATAGTAGCATCTGGTGATCCGACTTTCTATGGTATAGCAAACTATATGAAAAATAGAATAACTTCAGAAATTCAAGTAATACCAGGATTAAGTTCCTTTCAGTACTTAACCTGTAAATTAAATATGTCTTGGAACAATGCTTACTTAGGCAGTCTTCATGGAAGAAAGGAAGATTTTTTAGATATAATACTTAAAAATAAATTAAGTATTTGGCTTACAGATAAGGATAATAATCCAGCAGTCCTGTGTAAATTATTACATGAAGCTGAAATTGATTGTAAAGTTATTGTTGGCGAAAATTTATCTTACACTGATGAAATAATAACAGTAGGAAAACCTAAAGAATTTTTAAATAAAATATTTAGACCGTTAAGTATTTTAATCATTGATTACGAAAATTGATTATTAATATTTAATCAGCAGCTGTTAAGTTTTAGAATTAATAAATGAGTATTAAAAATGAAATTCTGATCATTGAAAATTGATCATTATCCAAAGAGGAGGTAAATTGGTGGTTTTTATAAAAGATGAGGAATTTATTAGGGGAAAATGTCCGATGACTAAAGAAGATGTCAGGATACTATCTGTTATAAAAATGAATATTGAAGAAGACTCTACAGTTTTAGATATAGGAAGTGGGACAGGGACAATTACAGTTCAAGCAGCTAAGCTTGCAAAAAGGGGTAAAGTACTTTCTGTAGAAAGAGATATGGATGCTTATAATATAACACGAGCTAATGTTGATAAATTTGAATGTGAAAATATCAAAACTATAAATAAAGAAGCTGGAGCAGTATTAGATGTTTTGATTTTTCAAGGTTTAAAGTTTGATTCTGTATTTATTGGAGGTAGTGGTGGAGATTTAGAGAAAATATTACTTAAAGTAAATACAGTAATTAAGAAAAATGGAACAATTGTCATGAATTTCATTACTTTAGACAATGCATATAGAGCTTTGGAAGTGATTAAAAATTTAAATTACAAATATGAAGTTTCTTTAGTTAACATAAGTAAAAATCGTGAAAATACTTTAATGATGATAGCAAATAATCCAATATACATTATTCAATGCATAAGAAAATAATTAATTATAATATTGGTAACTATATATTGCAGTTTACAGTTTATGTCCTTTATAGGTATCTGTGAGTAATTGTGGTTTTAGGTCAAAAAGAAGGTTCGAGGAACGAAATGTGCACCGATAAAAGAAGCAGCTATGCACATGTGAAAAGAGTGGCACTGCTACAATACGGAACTTTCCTGCAACCAAGAACTAATTCACTTTTTGATTCTCACATCAAGATTTCAAAATGGAATCAATCTTCACTTAAAATTGATCAGTGAGTATTAAATATTGATAATTGCAATAAATATATAAATAAATTAGTTACTTAAGAAGAAAGGAAATTTAGAAAATGGCAACATTATATGGAATAGGAGTGGGACCTGGCGATTCAGAACTATTAACAATGAAAGCTGTTAAAACAATAGAAAAGTGTCAGGTTATTGTTGCGCCATCTGCAACAGAAAATGGAGAAAGTATTGCTCTTGAAACAGCAAAAGAATATATAAAGCCAGGTACAGAAGTCGTAATTAAACATTTCCCAATGGGAAAAAAAGATAGAGTTATAAAAGCATTACAGGCTTATGAATTTATAGAAGCTAGACTTAGAGAAGGTAAGGATGTTGCATTTTTGACTATTGGGGATCCTTATGTGTATAGTACATATAGTCACATGCTTAAGCACGTTAGAGATTGTGGCTTTAAAGTTCAAACAATTCCAGGAATAACTTCTTTTTGTGCAGCTGCAAGCTTAGTTAATGAAACATTAGTTGTTGGAAATGAAAGATTAGTAATAATGCCAGCAGCAAATGTTAAAGAAATTACAGATGAAAAATTTGTAGTTGTAATGAAAGTATACAAGCATGAGGAAGAAGTACTAGATGTTTTAGAAGAAAAAGGTTTTGAATATATTTATGCAAGTAGAGTTGGAAGAGAAGGAGAAACAGTCTTAACCAACAGAGAAGAAATACTAAAATTAAGAGATTACATGTCCTTAATTATAGCAAATAGAAAGTAAAATAATTATGGGTTTACAATTAAAGGGAAATAACTCTGGTTTACAATCAGAAAAATATAATAAAAAATATATAAGTTCTAATACTGTAAATTGTAAACTGTAAACTGAAAAAAGAGGTGTTAATAATGATATATTTTATAGGAGCAGGTCCTGGAGCTGTTGATTTAATAACAGTTAGAGGCCGTGATTTACTTGAAAGAGCAGATGTTGTAGTATATGCTGGTTCTTTAGTTTCTAAAGAACATTTAGAATATTGCAGACCAGATGCCCAAATTTATAATTCTGCTAATATGACTTTAGAAGATGTAATGGAAATTATGACAATGGAAGAGCAGATGGGAAAACTAGTTGTAAGATTGCATACAGGAGATCCATCTATTTATGGAGCAATAAGAGAGCAAATGGTGGAATTAGATAGAGTTAGTATTCCTTATGAAGTCGTACCAGGAGTTAGTTCTTTTACTGGGGCAGCAGCAGCAATAAATAGAGAATTTACCTTGCCAGGAGTATCACAAACTGTTATTTTGACAAGAATTGAAGGTAGGACTCCAGTTCCAACAAATGAAGATCTTGAGGTACTAGCATCTATAGGAGCATCAATGGCTATATTTTTATCAATTTCTATGATTGACAAAGTAGTCGATAAATTAAGAAAAGGATATAAGAAGAATGTTCCAGTGGCTGTAGTTGAAAGAGCAACTTGGCCTGATGAAAGGATAATCCTTGGTCATTTAGATGATATTGCAGATAAAGTTAAGGAAAATAATATTACTAAATGTGCTCAAATTCTAGTTGGAGACTTTATAGATAGTGATTTCGAAAAGAGCTTGTTATATGATAAGAGTTTTTCACATATGTTTAGAGAAGCTGAAGCTTCAACTAACGAATAACATTAAACTTCAAATTGGTAATGCTGGAGATAGAACATAATGAATAATGAAGATATGCAAAATTGTGAAGAAAAGAAAGACAATATAATTTTGGAAGAATCAATAAGTATAATATGTCCATCGCCTAAAGGGAAAGAAATTGCTATAAAATTGCAGAAAGCTTTGAATGCTCAGCTTTATATTAAAGAAAATGAAGAATTTAAATTACACGAGATTACTAAGCAGGTTATGAAAGAATCAAAAGCAATTATATTTATTTCTTCAACAGGAATCGCAGTTCGAGCAATAGCTCCTTTTCTTGAAGGTAAAGATAAAGATCCGGGAGTTGTTGTTGTTGATTTAGCTTGTAAATATGCAATCAATATTTTGAGTGGACATATCGGTGGTGGAAACAAACTTACATGTAATGTTTCAAAGATATTAAATATTATGCCTATTATTACTACAGCTAGTGATAATTTGGGGATAATTGCCCCAGACCTTTTAGCACAGCAAAATAATTTAGTGATTGAAGACTTAAAAAAGGCAAAGCATATAGCAGCAGTATTGGTCAATAATGAAATTATTGGAATAAAGGATGATTATGATATGCTTGAAATTAGCAAAGGTTATGAGAAGATAAAAGAATTAACTGAAAACTGTATTTGGATAACTCATAATTTAAAGGATCATACTCTGCAGGAAAACGACAATAATGCAATAGATTATTCTAAAGTTTTGCGCCTTATTAAGAAAGATATAGTTTTGGGGATAGGATGTAGAAGGGGTACATCCTATGAAAAATTAAAAGAGTTTGTAGAAAATTATTTAGTAAAATACAATTTTGATATTAAAGCAGTAGCAACCATAGTTTCAGTTGATGTAAAAGCTAACGAAGAAGGAATAATTAAATTGGCTAAAAACCTTAATTGCCCCTTTAAAACCTTTAGTAAAGAAGCAATTAGAACAGTTCAAGATAAATATGAAAAAAGTGAATTTGTTTTAAAAACTCTTGGAATAACTGGTGTTTGTGAACCATGTGTTGATTTGGCAGGTGGGAAGGTAGTTGTTAGTAAATTAAAACATGAAGGAATGACTTTGGCTATTGGGCTGCTATAAGCCTTATATTGTACTAGTAGTATGAAGATGTGGTATAATATTACCGTATATAGTATTTTTTAGAGTATTACATTGGGAATCAAAGTAAAATGATAGGGGGAGAAATTATGACCATTTTAGACATGCTGAATAAAGTGAATACAGGAAATAATTCAATGGAAAAAGCATTAGAGATTATTAAGGATAATTTTACTAACTTGGTAAATGACAATTATGAATTAGTCATTAGGGAGAATGGAGAATTAAATGTCAAAATTCCAAGCTTAGAGAAGAGAAATGAATATGTATATAAAGATCTCGCAGAATATAAATATCCATTGATAATGTGCATGAGAGTGCAAGAGTTAAAGAATCCAGAGGCATATAATTATATTTTGACAAAGTTTATGGAATTATATAAGGATAAATTAGATTTGTTCTTTAAAGATGTAAATACAATCTATAAACTTAAGGATAACATAGTAAAAACAAAAAATAATACAGACTACATAACATATTCTTCTATGACAATGGGGGTTGTTGGAGCAATATCTTTATGTATATTTAACTTTAATGATATAACAAGACAGATATTTATATTAAGTATTATAGTATTTTTTATTTTGTCAATGGTGCTACAAACAACGAAGGAGAATAGGGTTAAAAAAGTAATAGATGCATATTTAAGTTTGATTAAAACTGACTGGTATCATGAAGAACTTTTAAAAGAAGCTGCTTTTCTTGCAAACTTCATAGGATAAGATGATTCAAGTTAAATGATGAATTATGGAATTTAAAAAAATGAGAATTTGATTGAAGAGTCGAATTCTCATTTTTATCTTTATTTCTAGAGGGGCAATTGACAAATATTTCATTGTATGATATTGTTTAATTTATAAAGGATTTATTGAAAAATAAATCTTATGAAAGGAGAAATGGTAATATGACAAAGAGTGTAAAGGTGATTACTGTTTAAAACTTAATATGGGCGAAAGTGCATTTTGAAAGGTAACATACCTTTTATTTGTGTTAGATTTTCGCAGTTTAAGATAACCTTTCATAAATATACTTACTATTAAGGACGAATAGTGTAACAGGGTTGCCTGTTCTTTTATTATTCCCGCAGATAGAAGCCAGTTTTGAGGTTTGTGTCTGCGGGATTTTTATGCCCATTTTTAAGAATTAGTCATAAAAAAATTATTAAGTGTGTATTTTATGTATTGCTTTCTAAGACTAAAAAAACAGTAATCAAAAAAGGAGAGATGTATAATGAAAAATTTAAAAGTAAGATTTATTAAAAAATTAATAAAGGCATGTTTCAAAGAATAATAAGAAGATTATTTAATGTCATATGCCTAGTTATGGAGGAATATGATGAACAACAATGTAATAAGAAAATATGGATATGATGATTATTATGAAGGAAAAATTAGTGAATTAAATTTATCCTTAGATGAATTAATTCCTGCAAGGGTTATTGAGGTTCAAAAAGAACAATATAAATTAATAACAGAATATGGTGAAAGCTCTGGAAAATTGAAAGGGTCATTATTTTATAATGATAAAATATTAAATGTTTATCCGACTGTTGGCGATTTTGTTTTGGCTAAGCATAATCCTATTGGAGATGATATTATTTATCATGTGCTTGATAGAAAAAGTAAATTTTCTCGACTGGATTCTTTTAATAAAGTTGAACAAATTGTAGCTGCTAATTTCGATTATGTATTTATAATGGTTTCACTTAATAATGATTTTAATGTAAAAAGAACTGAAAGATATTTAACTGCAGCATGGCAAAGTGGGGCAATGCCAGTAATAATACTTACTAAACGTGATTTGTGCAGTGATTATAGTTCCTATGTTGAAAAGCTTGAAAAAGTTGCTCCATTTGTTCCAGTTATTGCAGTAAGTTCAGTTACTGGGGAAGGTATAGATGAATTGTGGAATTATGTTAAGCCTTATAAAACCGCTGTATTTTTGGGTTCTTCTGGAATTGGTAAATCTTCATTAGTTAATGCGCTTTCAGGGGAAGAGATAATGAAAGTTAATGGAATACGAGAAGATGATAGTAAAGGACGTCATACAACTACCCATAGGCAATTAATAAGGCTAAAAAATGATGCTATTGTTATTGATACACCTGGTATGCGTGAACTTGAAATGTGGGATGTATCTGAGGGGTTAGATATAGCTTTTGAAGATATAGAGAATTTAGCTAAAGAGTGTAAATTTGCAGATTGTAATCATGGCAAAGAACCAGGCTGTGCTGTAAAAGCAGCTCTAGAAAATGGAGAGCTATCGGGAGATAGGTGGAATAGTTATTTAAAGCTAAAAAAGGAAACAGCATTTGCAGAGAGAAAAGAAAATATAAATCTCAAATTGAAAGAAAAAGCTAAATTTAAAAGTTTATCCAAATTTCAAAAAGAGGTAAAGAGGAGAGGTTAAAATGCAGGAAATAAATCAAAAAATAATTACAAAACAATATTTAATGGAAAAAGAATATAAAGAATTAAAAGAACTTGAAGAAATTATTAAGTTAGTGGATAAAGTTAATTTAAAGTTAGAGTTGGATTATAAATTAGAACTAAATAATGTTTCAGTATGTGGAACAGAAAGAATAAATGAATTTTTATATTATGAGGATGGTGTTTTAGTTTCCTACCTTGGTATCTCATGTTTTGGAGGAAATCTAGCTGAACTTAATGGTATGACTCATCCAAAATGGAGAAGAAAAGGGAAATTCAAAAAGCTTTTTGAACTTGCAAAGAATGAATGCATTAACAGAAATTTTAAGAAGATATTGCTTTTAACAGATGGCATTTCTGATTCTGGGAAGGAATTTATAAAAGCTGTAGGTGGACAATACGATTTCACTGAATATGGGATGGAGTTATTAAAGCAGACCTCTTTAAAAAATGAAATTACTATTAATTTAAGGAAAGCTGAAGAGTCAGACAACCTAGAAATAGCGAGGCAGGATTTAATATACTTTTCTGATAAGGAAGATGTTGAAAATGTTGAAGAAATAGAAGAAGACAAAATAAGAATAGAAACTGCTAATATTATTGAACTAAATAATATTACAATTGGTAAAATCCATATAAAATATGAGGATAATTCAGCTTTCATATTCGGTTTTGGTATATTACCAGAATTTAGAGGGAAAGGTTTTGGGAAAGCAGCACTTAAAGAAGCTTTGAAAATAATTAAAGAAAGAAATATTAGGAATGTAGGATTAGATGTAGCTGCTAAAAACAAAAGGGCACTTAATTTATATAAATCATGTGGCTTTGAAGAAAAATCGATTATGGATTATTATAAGATCTAATATATAATCTAAAGTAAAGTTTTGAGAATATACATTTTATTATATATATCCAAATTAGTAATTCAACTTATAAATGTAATATATATGTATTATTGAGAAATTGTAATCGTAACGCTATACTAGGAATCATATACATTTTTCTGGAAGCAGGCATGTGAAATTGAGCTGATGAAGGTTGTTAAGCAGATAAGTGAAAGTCCAAATCTATGATTTGGTTTCTTGAACTTAGTTAACTCATTCATGAGT
>NZ_JAKJJY010000026.1:0-87093 GCF_022320955.1 Clostridium sp. YIM B02555
ATACATTAGCAAATGGAAGTGGAACAGATTATGCAGCAGGAAGTGGAACGTTCAGTATAGCAGCAAATACTACATTATATGCGAAGTGGACACCAGTCTCTACATATACAGCAACATTATCTCAAACTGGAACTCATACATTTACAGGAGCAACAGTGGGATATACATCAATATCACCACGAACTATAACTGTAACTAACACAGGAACAGGAAGTTTAACAGGGTTGGGAGTAGCATTAAGTGGAACAAATGCAAGTAGCTTTACATTAGGATCACTTTTAGCAACAACAGTGAGTACAGAAAATACAACGACCTTTTCAGTAAAGCCAAATGATAACTTAGCAGCAGGAACTTACACGGCTACAGTAACCTTAACAGGAAATAATGGAATTAGTGAAAGTTTTAATGTTAGCTTTACTGTAAGTGCAGTACCAATAGCAACATACACACTTAACTATACAGCAGAAGCAGGTGGAAGGATTGAAGGGAATGCATCACAAACAGTAAATAGTGGAGAAAACGGAACTACAGTAACAGCAGTGCCGAATTCAGGATATCATTTTACAAGTTGGAGTGATGGAAATTCTAATGCAAGTAGACAAGATACTAATGTAGATATAAACATAAATGTAAGTGCAGGTTTTGGACTTAATTTACCTAGTAACACTGATACAACACCTGTGGCAGTAAGAATTATTGGGACTGGACAAGTAAATAATATTTTAGAGGCTCAATTAATTGATGTGAATGGTGCAGATGTTACTACCTCCGCAGCAGTAACCTATAGGTGGTATAGAATTCCAAGTGAAGATTCTGAAGGTGGAACATTAATAGGTGAAGATAAAACCTATAGATTAGTTAGTGCTGATGCAGGGAGTTACATTAAATTAGTAGTATCTTATATAGATGAACACTTTAGAAGAATTACATCTAAGATATTAGGAAATTCCTCAAGTAGTAATACAAATTCATCAGGTAGCAAGAATTCTAATAGCTCATCAACTCAACAAATTACAGTAAAAGTCACAGATGGAAGTAATGACACTCCGGTTTCACAAACTGTAATAGAGAGAATAACTGCAAGTGATGGAACTAAGAAAGACACAATAACTTATACAGCTGATAAAGCAAAAGAAACAATAGCAGCATTAACTAGTGCTGGAAAGGATACTGCAAGAATAGTTGCAGCAGATTCAGATCCTTCTGTATCAGAAACTAAGGTTAATATACCAAAAGAAACATTAAGTGCACTTTCAAGTGGAAGTGTAAATTTACAAATAGAAACAGGTGGTGCAATAGTTTCATTACCAAAAGAATCTGTACAAGGTCTAGCTGGAAGCGGACAATTAAATGGAGATTTATATTTTAGATTAGTTCCAATAAATGATACAGTTAAGCAGACAGAAATTAAAACAACTGCAGATAAAGAAGCAACAATAAAACTAATTACAGGAAATAAGGGAGTACAAGTATTAGGAACACCAATGACTATAGAAACAAATATGAGTCAAAGAGCTGTAGATATTGTATTACCATTAAAAGGGGTTATAATTCCAACAAATCCAAATGAAAGACAAGCTTTTTTAAATGATCTTGGAGTATTCATTGAACATAGTGACGGTGAAAAAGTGCTTGAAAAAGGTCAGGTAGTTGAATATTCACCAGGTGTCTTTGGAATCAAATTTACAGTAAAGAAGTTCAGTGATTTTACAATAGTAAAATTAAATAAGAGCAATCAAATTGGTTGGAAAAAAGACAATGGCTATTGGTATTTCTTTGACAAAACTGGAACTATGATAACTGGATGGTATAAGTCAGAGACTGGCGATTGGACCTTCGATGGTAAAGATACAGTAGGACAATGGTTCCATTTAGGTAAAGATGGAAAGATGGATATGGGCTGGTTTAAAGATACTGATGGTTCATGGTACTTCCTATGTGATGGCAAGGATTATGGTGCTTTAGGTTACATGGAAACTGGATGGAAATTCATAGATGGTAAGTGGTATTTCTTGAAAGGAAATGGAGCTATGGCAACAGGTTGGACATATGTCGATGGCAATTGGTACTATCTACAAGCAAATGGAAGTATGGTAAGCAACACAGTAGTTGATGGCTATACATTAAATGCGAGTGGAGCATGGGTTCAATAAAGTAATAATGTAATAAGGGAGAACTAAATCCAGATGATAATGGAGGAGGTTCTCTTTTTTTTATTTTGTTTAAAGAATATATTTATAATAAATTATGTGAATATAGAAATTGTAAAATAATGTTTAAATGTATGATGGAGACTATTTACAATAACAGACAATTATGTTATTATTTTTTATGAACGTATGTTCTGTGGGCGAAATTTAAATATATAATAATATATTTATTAGTATAACTTTATATTACTTACTAATAACTCTAAATTATTAAAAAATATAGGAGATCTTATAACTATTGGAGGCTAAATACTATGAAAAAAGGCGATAAGTTATTTGTAAGAATTGATTATAAAAATAATGAATTAGAAACTACTTCACAGGATTTTCAAGATCACGTAGAATATTTAAAGGGTGTAGCAGCTGAAAGATACTTTGTTGGGGGTGGCTTCAACAATGCTACAAGTGGTATGATTATATTTGAAGCCAAGGATTTGGAAGATGCAAAGTTGATTGCTCAAAAAGATCCTATAATTGAACGAAATCTTTATACAACTGAAGTGTACGAATGGGAGTTGCTGATATTATCAGATTTTTAATGGCAGAAAGTCAGTAAAACATAAGTTTAATAAAGAGGTGATATCGAGAAATGTTATATGATAGTTTATACATAAAAGAAATTCGTCTCAAGCAGGAAATTAATAAAGAAGAAAGTTACATTAAAGATTTGCCTGTAGTTAATAATTTAAATAGTGTAGCTTTATCTAGCAATGTAACCTTTTTTGTTGGTGAAAATGGTAGTGGAAAATCAACCTTATTAGAGGCCATTGCTGTTAATAGTGGGTTTAATGCAGAAGGTGGAACTAGAAACTTTTGTTTTTCATCACGGGAAACTCATTCTGATTTATATAAGTATATAACTGTAGTGAAAAGTGTTAATAGACCTAAGGATGGATTTTTTCTAAGGGCAGAAAGTTTTTACAATGTAGCAACTGAAATAGAACGGCTCGATTCAGAAAGTTCTATGGGCAATCCTGTTATATATAGTTATGGAGGGACATCCTTACATAAGATGTCTCATGGTGAAAGTTTTATTACACTCATGACTAATCGTTTTAGTGGACATGGACTGTATATTTTAGATGAACCAGAAGCAGCATTGTCACCATTAAAGCAAATGGCTATGCTTACTATAATTAATGAACTAGTTAAGAAAAAATCTCAGTTTATTATTGCAACTCATTCACCTATATTAATGGCTTATCCAGATGCGGATATATTTGTTATAGATGATGATGGAATCACTAAAACTCCTTATAAAAAAACTGATAACTATATGATGACAAGAAAGTTTTTAGAGAATCCTGAAAAAATGATGAAGTATTTGTTTGAATAGATTAGCATTGAAAATTGGTTTAGTGGTATTTTTCTATTTAATAATCAGATCAAGAAAATTTAATTTGAAGATTTTAAAATAAAAAACACGATTATGATTTTACACGTTCTCCAAAGCATAATAGCAAGAAAAATGTTAAGCAATGGATACAATATGCCAAGTGCATGATAAATGGCTATTCCATAAGGAGATGTGCAAAGGAAGTTGGAATAAGCATACCTACATAATTTTATTGGAGGCACAAAATTTTAGACGCTATTAGAACATATATGGGAATTGGTAGCGTTGGTGGAGTTGTAGAAGTTGACGAGGCTTTCTTTAGAGAATCATTTAAAGGAAATCATAAAAAAAGCACAACCTTTATTATGCCTCGTAAAGCACATAAGAGTGGTGTTAAAGGTAGCAAAAGAAGCAAAACTGAAAAGAGAAAAAGAGGTATTTCAAAGGAGCAGGTTTGTGTTTTATGTGCTATAGATAGAGTTGGAAATGTTGTTACTGAACTTTTGTGTAAAGGAATAATGAAGCATACAGATTTAGAAAGGCTTTTTAGGGACAGGATTGAGGATGAAGCCATTCTTTGTACGGACTCCCATAAGAGTTATATTAAGTTCGCACAAAATTTAGGTATTAAACTTCAGCAGATTAAGCGTGGTAAACATAAAGAAGGTATATACCATATACAGCATATTAATGCTTTCCATAGCAAATTAAAGAAGTGGATGGATAGGTTTAATGGCGTTGCAACGAAATATCTTACTAATTATATGTATTGGTTTAAATGGCTTGAAATATTCAATACAGAGAAGGATACTATAAAGAGCAAGAATTTATTGGTACAATCTCATACCTCTCATATTGATACAAAGTTAAAGGATTTTAGAAGTAGAGAAGCAATTTATGTATAATATAAGTGCTAAATGTTTGAATATTTTGAATTATATGATGTATAATTTAGTAAACGTCTAATTATTTTGGCTGTGCGTTAGCTGGATCTAATAAATAGGATTGGGATGATGTATATGGGAAAAAGAAATAAAAAGATAACCACCGTAATGCTATTAATTTTCTGCATTCTATTTATCTTTATGACTGGCTGTATAAAAGGTGGCACACCTAAAAATATCTCAGAGAATGAAATATATCCAAAAGGAGATATAAGTAACGCAAAGGTGTTTGATACCTCTCATAATGAAAAATTAGTTTCATTAAATAAAGAAGATACCGAATATATATTACAAACATTAAAGAACTCTAAAAAAGATTTAGTTACTGAATATGAAGGTGGCTTGGTGGAACTGAACATTGCATTTACAGATTCGGTTATTCAATTAGTTAGAAAAGATGATGAAACAATATACTACGCTTTCCATAATAACAAGATTAATGGTATATGTTATAAAATCAATTCTAAAGACTTATCGAAGTTTATATTAAAAGTCAGTTCGTAATGACTGTATAATCCAAATTAAGGGGACTCTTCAAGTTCCCTTAAAATATAGTATATTATCAGCATTATTCTTTAACATAGCCATTTTTTAAAAGTGAATAATTTATCAAAATACTTATAATTTATTCGTAATATGACATATAGCTGTCTTATTAATCTGAGTATAATAGTATTATCAAATAATATTAGAAAGGAGTTACGATTATATGCATGAGGTGATATCAAAGGGGATACTATCTAGTAATAATGGAATTAATATTTATAGAGGATGTACTCATGGCTGTATATATTGTGATGCCAGAAGTCATTGTTATGGAATGGATCATATTTTTGAAGACATAGAGATTAAGTCTAATGTGCTGCAGCTATTAGAAGATACACTTGGAAAAAAACGGAAAAAGTGTATGATTGGAACAGGTGCAATGAGTGATCCATACATTCATCTAGATGAAAAGCTACAAAACACAAGAAGATGTTTAGAGATAATTGAAAAATATGGATTTGGATTAGCAATACAAACTAAATCAAATAGAATATTAAGAGATTTGGACTTGCTAAAAAGTATAAATAATAAGGCAAAGTGTGTTGTACAGATGACATTAACTACTTATGATGAAGAATTATGCAAAATTATTGAGCCAAATGTTTCTACAACAAAAGAACGCTTTGAAGTGTTAAAGATAATGAGGGATAACAAAATTCCTACAGTAGTTTGGATAACTCCTATTTTACCGTATATAAATGATACAGAAGAAAATATAAGAGGAATTTTAGATTATTGTATAGAAGCTAAAGTTAAAGGAATTATAGTATTTGGTATTGGCTTAACCTTAAGAAATGGGAATAGGGAATATTATTATGAAAATTTAGATAA
Organism: Clostridium sp. YIM B02555; assembly: GCF_022320955.1. Taxonomy (NCBI): domain Bacteria; kingdom Bacillati; phylum Bacillota; class Clostridia; order Eubacteriales; family Clostridiaceae; genus Clostridium; species Clostridium sp. YIM B02555. The sequence continues at coordinate 5,868 of NZ_JAKJJY010000026.1, forward strand.
GCATTTTAAAGGTTTGAAAGAAAAATACATAAGAGAATATGGAAATAGTTATGAAGTAATAAGTAGAAATCATAAAGAAATTATGAAAATTATTAAAGAAACCTGTGATAAGCATAATATTATTTATGATGTTAGAGAAGTTTTTGATTATATGAGAGTTTTTGAAGAGAAAAATAATGAAGTTCAAATAGGGTTTGATATATAGTAATTGCACTAATCAATGGAAGATTGGTGCTTTTTCTTATTAAAAAAGCATAAGTTCTTGAAAATAAAATCATATTATGTAAAAATGTACTATGTAGTCTAATTTTAATTAAAATTAGATATAACTTATAGGGGAGGATAAATAATGAATAACTGTTTTTATTGCGGTAAGGAATTAACCGAAGAAGGCGATTTCTGCGGGAATTGTGGGTTGATTAAATTTTATGATGAGGAGGGTGCTGAAAAAAGATTATTAAAACAATTTAAGTATTTGTTTACTAATCCAATAGCATTTATTCGTACAAGCAAACTTGTAAATCCAATATTTACAGGCGCTGTAGCAATCATAATTATTTTAATTCAATTAATAATAATAAAAGGTATGGGAAGGAAGCTTCACTTAAATTTTGAAGCGCTAGATGCTATCTTAACTACATTGGGAATAACTGCTGTTGAAGCTGCATTTATGTGGATAATAGTTAATGGTATTTTTAAAAAGAAAGTTAACTTCATGTCATTTCTGAATTTAACCTTATCAATACAATTAATTTCCATAATTATAAACATAATTGGTGCAATATTAGGGGTAGCCATAACACCATACTTGTATACAATTGTTTCAGCTTTTGGAGGTATTGTTTCTTTATTATTAATGTATCAAGGAATTAAAGATTTTGTACAAGCTGATTTATTTGTATATTTAATTACTATAGTTGGAAGTTTTTCAGGCACAGCTTTAGTAATATCTATCGTATTAAAATCATTAATGAGAAATGCATTAAGATCAATTTTTTAGGGGGAAGTTTATGAGAATAGTAGAAATATTAAAATCGCCTTTCAAAGGGGTTTTTAGTAATAGTCAATTAAAAATGAAAGAATCGCTTATAGTTAATCTTATATTAGCATGTGTTTCTTCACTAGCTGTGATTATAAGTGCAAAAACTTTAGTTAGTGATTTTGTTTCAGGCATAGTTATGTTGGGATTAGGTAGTATCATTGATCAGATGATGTTGAGAATGTTTATTTTACTTGTAATTAATTTCATACTAATAATCTTAGTTTTTTCAGGAATTATTTTTATAATTAGTAACATGATATTTAAATTAAAAATTTCTTATGAGGAATATGTGTCTATTTGTACATATGCTAATATTATTCCAACCGTCATAATGATAGCTGGATTAATCTGTTCATTATTTAGTGTAACTTTATTTTCAATAGTAGTAATGATTCAAATGTGTGTATTAATAATTTTAACTTATGAAGGTTTATCTTCAATAATTATGGCAGGAAAAGGTAAAGTTGTATATTCTATTGCAATTACATATGTGATAAATGCAATTTTGTTTGTAGCAGCTAATTATTATATTATTGAATCTATGATTGAATCTAGATTTAGAAGTATATTGTAATTAAGTGAGGTGTTATAAATGAAGTGTATTAATTGTAAAAAAGATATAATAGATGGAAGTAGCTTTTGCATATACTGTGGGGAAAAGTTATCAAATAATGATAATTTTAATAATGAAAATAATAATACTGTAGATAATCAAGGGATTTATGATGGGGTTAGTAGTACAGTAGCAGAATGTGGAACAGCAGTTAAGAATAATTTACCTGGATATTATGAAAAAATTAAGACTTTTGTTGCAAAAAATAAGCTTGCTTCAATTATTGGAGCTATTGTTATGGCAGCTATTATTTTAGGCGTAGGTATATTTAGCTTTATGGAGGGAAGACCTGTTAAAGAGGATCAACTCAAAAATTATTTGGTTGGTCAGAATTTAATGTTAGATGGAGCTCCATTTGAAATCAAAAGTGAACAAATAAAGGCCTTAACAATCACATCAAGAAATTCAGTAAAAAAACAAAGTGATAAAGTTGAAGGTTCAATAACCTTAGACTTTGATAATGCAACAGTTGAGGCTAATGTGAAATTTGATCTTTTTTATGATAAAAACAATAATAAATGGATTTTTAATGGATTAAAGAGTTCAGATATTAAAAGTGTTGAACCTAAAGTAGAGTTAAAAGATAACATTAATGATTTGATAAAGAATTCAACAGTTAATTATGATTTTAAGAGTATTGATTTGAAAAAAGGTTTGTTAAAAGAAATAGGAAATGTTGAAATTAAAGGTTCTGGCTTAAATCGAACTGGAACTGCTGCATTAACCTTATCTAATGGAGTTGTTGAAGCAAAGGTTTCTACAGATTTTGATGTTCGTTTTAGTTTAAAAGATGGTAAGTGGCTTTTAAAATCAGATTATTTAAGGGGTAAAGTTATTGACAAGGAAAAGATTTCTAGCAACTTAAGTGATGATGATAAAAAGAAATTTGTACTTACAGCCTTTGATAATGATAGAAGTTATAATTATAAATATAAAATTGAAAGTTTTGATTATGTTGAGAGTATTTATTTAAATAAAGATAACATATCTGATTTAAAAATAAATAATTTTATGGAAGATAAAGATGATTCTATTAGGGTGGAAATTGAAGGACAGGCAGCAAGTGGTGATATAAGCAAAATTAAATTTTCAGGTGTTGCTTATTTAAGTTTATCGTTAGACAAAAATTATAATAATAATATTGAGGTGACTGTAGATTCTGTAGAAGTAGCTAATATTAATCTTGACGCTATTAAGAAAAATTTGCTCGATTTTAAGTTAGATAGTAAACAAATCACAGTTGCAGTTGCAGATACATTTACTCTTGGGACTGAAAATAAAGACAGTAGGATTTTTGATAAGGTTTATGACGGCACAATTACTAGTAATGGGGAAGTAAAAAACATAAAGACTTATATTGATCTTGCTTATAATAGAAAAACAAAGAAATATGAATGGAAAGTAGATAATATGGATATAGTTAAAAAATAATATATACATGACTTTTGAAGCATCTTCTAAATTAAAGAAGATGCTTCTGTATTTTATTAATTCTAAAACAACATAATATATTGAAAATATTGTAAGAAATAAAGTATAATGTTAAAAGATGATTGTTTTGAAAATTAGCTTTTTATTAAGAATTATGTAGAAGTTAATTATAGTTTGGGTTCTGTTGAGAAATTTCGATAGAATTTTTTAGATGAGGATGAGATAGTAAATGAAGAAAAAGTATAGTTTTGATATTTTTCCATTAATTGTAATAATTATATATTCAATATATTTTTATATATTTACAAAAATAGTAGTTGTTAATGGATGGGAGATATCGCTTAGGAATATAACAAATAATAATATAGGAATAAAAATTAGTATTGACTTTGCTACTATGTTGATATTTCCTGGAATACTTTGTGCCATTTATAGAAAAAAACTGAGTGAATTAGGGCTAATTAAATCTAAATTAAGTTTAATGCTATTAGTTGTATATTTGATCTTTTTCATTATGCACGGGGATTTTTCCTTAAGTGGGTGCTATAAGGCTTTTTTCTATATTTTTGCTGTTGCTGCGCCAGAAGAAATAATATATAGAGGATATCTTTATTCAAAGTTAAAAGTATCAAATCGATTAATTGCTATCATAATAAGTGGAAGCTTATGGGGAATAATGCATTCAATATTGCCAGGACTATTAGCAGGACATGGCTTATCAACTATAATGATGTCGATGCTTAATGAAATTGGTGGAGGAATAATTGCAGGTTTATTTTTTATTTGCTTGTTTGAATATAGTGGGTCACTTTTAGTTCCAATTATGGTTCATGCATTATTCGATTACTCTTATAAATGGTGGGGAATTATTATTGGTTTAGTAGTATTTTTCTATTTAATAATTACATCAAGGAAATTTAATTTGAAGATATTAAAATAACAAACGCAATTATAGTGCTTAATTATAAGTTGCCCAAGCACGCATTTATTTCTTAAAAGTGAATAATTTATCTTAGAAATATAAAGGAAAAAGCACTATAGGAAGTGCTTTTTATGAGAAATTTAAACGAACATTATTATATATTATAAATTTATAATCATTTTTGAGTGGAATTAAAGTATTTTCGGTAGAGTTAGGTGCTATTCGTATAAGTTGTTGTATTTTTCTATCAGAGTCAACTATTATTAATAAGCCTTCAACATAAGGTTCATTATTACGAACCTTATAAAGTGTATTTTCATTTAAGCCTAAATCATTCATTGTATAAAAACCTTGTGAGTAAGTTTTAGGTTGAGCTATTGCTGTAACAGTATTTATGCTAAATAATAAGAATAAAGAGATAGAAAAAACAGTTATAAATTTTTTCATTTGTAATACCACCTTTGAATTTAAATTTTATCTCAAAATATATTGTTATTATGTGAAAATAATAAATTAATATTCAAATTTAAATTTAAGTAATACTAGCTAAACGAACAAATGAAGGAATATGGGAAAAGTATATTTACAATTAATTGGATTAAAAGTATAATGTGCTTATGTAATAGTATAATTGAGGAAGGTGGAATGTCATCCGACTAACTTAGTGCTGCATAATCAAAAAGCATAAGGAAGTATGGAGAAGTAAGATGAAATCATTCAGCATAATATTTTGGTAAGTACTGTTTTTTAGACAGTTTATTTAGCATACCAATTTATTATAATATGATTTTATTTTACTCTCCAGGTGATCAAACTGTCTTTTTAAGATAGAAGCTGTAGAGTAGAACTACGGCTTTTTTTATTTATAAAATTATACTATTACATGGGAGTTCGTTAACTAAAGGGCTATTATTAAACTAAGTAAAATTTTGAGAATTAATTTATAAGCTAAGGAGTGTTATAGTTATGCTAAATGAAAATATAGTTAATCAAGTGAAAAAATTAAGTAGAAAACCACCTTTATTTAATAGGGAGTGTGGAAATATATGGACAGAAGAATACCTTGCTAAGCAGATGCTTAATGCACATCTTGATCCAAATTTTGATGGAGCTTCACGAAGAAGCTTAGTTATTGAGAAAACAGTAGAGTTTCTTAATAGTAAGGTTCTAAAATCTAATAGTTCCATATTAGATTTAGGCTGTGGCCCAGGATTATATGCAGAAAAATTGTGTAGAAAAGGACATAAAATAACGGGCGTAGATTTTTCGCAAAATACAATTAATTATGCTAAAAGTAGTGCAAAGCAGCAAGGATTGGATATAGAATATAAGTATGATGATTTTTTTAAGCTTAAGTATTTTAAAGAATATGATGTTGTTATGCAAGTTTATGGAGAGTTCAATACTTTTTCAGATGAAGAAAGAGATAAGTTATTTAAGATAGTATATAATGCTTTAAAGTTAAATGGATTATTCATTTTCGATGTTTCTACACCAGCTTTAAGGAAAAAGTGTGGTATAAAGAAAAACTGGCATATTAGTGAAGGTGGCTTTTGGAGAGAAAAAACACATTTAGTTTTAGAAGAGGGCTTTCAATATGATAATGATATTTGGCTTGATCAATATATAATTGCTGATAATGCTGGTGTTCAAGTGTATAGAAATTGGTTTAAAGATTACTCTGTTGAAACAATTATTGAGATAATTAAAAATAGTGGATTTAAAATTATTGATATTAGAGGGAGCCTTATTGGTGAAGCACTAAAAGAAGATAGTGAATGGATTGCAATTATTGCACAAAAAGTAATGTTATAGAATCAAGTTTTAAAATGATATTTACAAATATGCAATAATAAACAAAAAGATAAATAGTAACTTGTTAGACGCTAAAAATGAATAACAAGAAAGAAAGGAGGATTTAGTGAGAGTTTGGTACATATAATACACTCTCTCACTAAAGATAAAGTATGGATAAAGAATTTACCAATAAAAAGTTCTGGGAAAATGTTGCAAAGTGGTATACGCCAATGCATGAAAGAAAAAACGCAAAATTATATAGAGATTTATGTGAGGTTATATCAAAATCATTGGATAAGAATATGCAGGTTTTAGAATTGGCTTGTGGAACTGGACAACTTACCTTTCCGTTATGTAAAAAAGTAGCTTCTTGGGAAGCAACAGATTTTTCAGAGAAAATGATTGAAGAAGCAAAGTCAAGAGCAGCTAATTTACCTATTACTTTTACGGTGCAGGATGCAACTAACTTGCTGTATGAGGATGGAAAGTTCGACACAGTAATTATTGCTAATGCTCTTCATATTATGCCTAATCCTGATAAGGCACTAATAGAAATTAGACGTGTACTCAAAAAAGGAGGATTGTTGATTGCACCTACATTTGTATATGATGGAAAAATCAACAAGCTGCGAATTTGGTTAATGGAAAGGATTGGATTTCATACTTTTTATAAATGGAAGTCTGATGAATATATAGAATTTGTCAGTAATAGAGGCTTTGATATAATTGATAGTAGTGTGATTGAAGGAGAGATGTTGCCGGAATGTGTATTGCTTTGCAAAACACAAATAAATTAAATAATTATGAATTATGATATAATATACCTTATGGTATTTTGGGGATTATAAAGAAAAAATGTATTGATTGTGAGGTGAATTTTATGAATATTGACTTAGAAAATAAAGTTGCAGTTATTACAGGGGCTGGAAGAGGGATAGGAAAGTCTATTGCAATATCATATGCGCAGAACGGTGCAAAAGTATGTTGTTTATCAAGAAGTCAGAAGGAAATTGATGCTACAGCTAGTTATATTAAAGGGGAAAATGGAAATGCAATAGCATTAGCTTGTGATGTTAGCAATTATATTGAATTAGAGAAAGCGTTTAAAAAAATTTATAAAATTTATGGCCGAATAGATATAGTAGTTATAAACGCAGGGGTTGATTGTGACAAAGCACCAGTTGAAGAATTAAGTATTGAAGCGTGGAAAAAAGTAATGGATGTTAATTTTACAGGAGCCTTCTATACAGCTAAAGCAGCAATTCCATATTTAAAGAAACAAGGGGGTGGAAAGATAATTACTATAGGTTCTGGACTTGGACATAAAGGGAGAGCAGATAATTCAGCTTATTCATGTTCAAAAGCAGGACTTTGGATGTTAACAAGAGTTCTAGCTCAAGAGTTGCATAAATTTAATATTAGCGTAAATGAATTAATTCCAGGACCAGTTGCAACAGATATGGGAAATGACAGTATGAAAGACGGTAGTTCAGCTTTTTCAGTTGACAGCGAATGGATTAAGAAACCAGAAGATGTTACGAATCTCGCCTTGTTTATGGCGGGTCAACCATTAATCGGACCAACAGGTCAGAGTTATAGTTTGATGAGAAGAGATCTATGATTCAGAAAAAATAAAATTACAAAAAAGTTAAGGTTGGGAAACAATTATGAATAAAGAATTGTTAGAAAAAACATTATTATATATTCAAGACAGATTTCAAAATGATTATAGTGGACATGATTATTATCATAGTATTAGAGTTTATAAATTAGCAGCTTCTATTTGTAAAGGAGAAAATGCTGATTTGGAAATAGTTCAATTAGCTGCGTTATTACATGATGTAGATGATTATAAATTATTTGGTGGGAACGTAGGAACTACTTCTAAAGCAGAAGCATTTCTAAAGAATAACGAAATTGCTGATGCAAAAATAAAAGCTATATGTGATATAATTGCGTCAATATCTTTTAAAGGTACAGGTACAAAGGTTCCAGAAAGTTTAGAAGGAAAAATAGTACAAGATGCCGATAGGCTTGATGCAATAGGGGCTATTGGAATAGCAAGAACCTTTGCATATGGAGGCAGCAAAAATAGAAGCATGCATATACCAAATGAAAAGCCCAAAGAAGATATGGATGAGGAAGAATATATTAAGTCTGAAGGAACAACAATTAATCATTTCTATGAAAAATTGCTAAAATTAAAAGCTTTGATGAATACAGCTACGGCTAAGGCAATGGCTGAATCAAGACATAAATATATGGAAGATTTTCTTGATGAATTCTTTAGTGAATGGGATGGGGTATTATAATAATAAAAGACAGAAAGATTATTGATAGTTCCATAAAACAAAGAATTTTGAAAAAATATAATTAAGATAAGGTTTATTTTTATTTAGATAAATATGTTAGCATTTCGCATTAACTTAGAATTATTTCTAGCAATACAGTTCAAGAAGTAATTTTAAAAATAAGATATTATTTTTTTGAGGTGATAACATGGATAACTGGGAAATAGTAAATGCAGTTCAAAGGATGCAGGATTATATAGAGGATCATATTTTTGAAGAAATTACTCTTAATGATCTCTCAAAAGCAGCAGGATATTCTCAATGGCATAGTGCTAGAATTTTTAAGAAATTACTAAATAAAAGTCCATTTGAATATATTAGAGCATTAAGGCTTAGTAAAGCTGCTTTGGTATTACGTGATGAACATCCAAGGGTAGTTGACGTAGCTTTTGATTTTGTATTTAGTTCTCATGAAGGCTTTACAAAAGCCTTTTCGAAACAATTTGGAATTGCGCCAAGAAAATATATCGAAAATACACCGCCAATTGGTCTTTTCATTCCTGATAGTATCCATGATTATTATCTGATATTAAATAAAGGAGTGAATGTTATGGAAGAAAAGAAAGAAAAGAATACTATTTTTGTTCAAGTGGTAGAACGCCCAAGGCGAAAGGTATTGCTAAAAAGAGGCGTCAAAGCAACTGAATATTTTGCTTATTGCGAAGAAGTTGGATGTGATGTTTGGGGAATGCTTTCTAGTGTTAAGGAAGCACTTTATGAACCTATTGGAATGTGGCTTCCTAATCATTTAATTAAGGAAGGAACTTCAAAATATGTTCAAGGGGTGGAAGTGCCACTAGATTATGATAAGCCAATTCCAGAAGGATATGATCTTATAGAGTTGCCACCTTGCAAAATGATGGTATTTCAAGGGGAACCATATGATGATGAAAAATTCATGAATGAAATTTCAAGTGTATCGAAGTCTATTGAAAATTATAATCCTGAATTGTATGGATTTGAATGGGCAGAAGACGAAGCACCAAGGTTTCAGCTTGCTCCAATGGGGTATAGAGGTTATATTGAGGCAAGACCAGTAAAGCAGATAAATAAAAGAAATGAGAGTAACTTTTAACCTGAAATTCTTATAATATAAATCAATAAAAATAAATAACAGCCTGTAAAATCGCATTATTCAAGAAAATTGGAAATGCGATTTTTTATGAGCCATTATAGAATGCACGGTTGCATCTAATATATATTTTATAGTTCTTTATCAACCTTTCCAAGGGTTTCTAAAAAGGTTGAATAAAAAATGGTCACAGGTAATGTTTGACAACCGAACATTTATTCGATAAAATAGAAATTAATTTAGAAAATTAAGTACTAATTTCATAATTATGGAGGAAGCTAAATGGAACTAATAGAAGCTATAAATCGAAGAAGAACCATTAGAGATTTTTCTAAAAAGGAAGTACCTTTTGAAATTATAGAAAAATCTTTAGAAGCTGGATTAAAAGCACCAAGTTACAACCATCTTAAAGAATGGAATTTTATGTTAGTCAAAGAACAAAATATACGATTAGCATTGACACAAACAGAAGAAATGATAGAAAAAGTAACTGATGGATTAAAACGAGAATTCCAAGGTTGTGATAGTCTTGTTAAAGAGATGTATTTAGAGGCAATACCAAAACAAAAAAGAATGATGTTGACAGCACCAGAAGTATTAGTTGTAGTATATAAACCAAAAACACAAGTAAGTGAAAGTAAAAGAATATATGACTTAAATTGTTTAGCTTCCGTTTGGTGTTGTATTGAAAATATTCTATTAAGTTTGGCTGAAAATGAAGTTTTCGGAGTTACATTTATACCTAAAAATACATTAGCAATAAAAGAGGTTCTTAATATTCCAAAGGAGCTTGAAGTAGCAGCAATAATTCCATTTGGATATAAGGATTCTAATGCTAAAATTATTCCTCAAAAGGAAGTGAGATTAGAATCAAGATTGCATATTAATAGTTGGTAAAATGATGTGACCTTTATATTTAACGTTTTAGTTTAGGAGAGAATAAGAATGATTATTTACAATACAGTTGAAAATATAGCCATTGAAAAAATACATAGTACATTTATAGATGCATTTTCAGATTATCAAGTAAAAATGGATCTACCTCTTTTAAAGCTTCAACAGATGCTTAAGCGAAGAGGTTATGTTGCAGCAGCTTCAATAGGAGCATTTAATGATGATGTTTTAGTTGGATTTCTTTTAAATGCAATTAGACCATGGAATGGAAAGTTATCTGCCTATGATACAGGAACAGGTGTTATAAATGGTTATAGAAATAATGGAATAACAAGTAGTATGTTTCTAAAGGCAAAAGAATTGCTTAAAGAAATGGGAGTGGAACAATATGTACTTGAAGTAATCCAGTCTAATACTCCTGCAGTTAGCCTTTATAAAAAACAAGGTTTTGAAATTTTAAGAGATTTTGAATGTTTTATCTTAGATAAAAATAGGTTTAAAGCTATGCCTAAATATAAGGTTCAAAATATCAAGATAATTACAGAAAGTATATGGCTAGAATTAATAAAATTCTGGGATTTCATGCCATCTTGGCAGAATTCTATTGATTCAATTAATGCAGCAGCAGATACCTTTAAATATTCTATAGTAAGCATTGAGGGTACGATTGTTGGTTATGGAATCATTGATATAATTACAGGAGACATTCCTCAAATAGCGGTAGACAAAAACCATAGAGGTAATGGAATTGGAAAGAGCATATTTGCAGATTTATTGAAAAGTACAGAAGCAGATAGTATTAAAGTTTTAAATGTAGATAGTAAGAGTACAGCCATGAAGAATTTTTTACTAAAGTTAGGGTTTGATCAAAATGTTAAACAATATGAAATGAGTTTAAAACTTTAAACTCATTTCATAATTTAAATTTATAGAAATATTATTATGATTTCCTACCAGTTTTAAAAAGAATAATCACTATAATTTGAGTTACTAATCCAAAAATACAAACACCATACCATCCAAAGTGAGAATAACTATAGGTACCTAGAAAAGAACCCATTGCTCCTCCAAGAAAAAAACTAACCATATAAATAGTATTGAGTCTATTACGTGTTTCCTCATTTAAAGCTTGTACTATTGCTTGATTTGATACATTACAAGCCTGCACTCCTAGATCAAGAAAGACAATTCCTAAAATAAGTCCCCATATTTTAAAGCCAAACATAAAGAAGATTAAATAAGCAATTATGACTACAACTATACTGATGCCTATTGCAAATCTAGGCCCTTTCTTATCTGCCATTTTTCCAACTATCGGAGCTGCAAGAGCACCGCTGATTCCAACTAATCCTAATAATCCTGCTGCTTCAGACCCCAGATTGTAATTAGGGCTTTCAAGTAAAAATATAAGTGATGTCCAAAATGCACTAAAAGCTGAAAACATAAGGGCACCGATAAGAGAGGTTTTTCTTAAAATTGGCTCGGTTTTTATCAAATATATCAAGGATTTTAACAATTCAGTATATTTAATGTTAGAGGTAGGTTTACATAAAGGAACTAATTTTCTTAGAATAATCATAAGAATAAACATAGTGATAGCTGCAATAAGATAAACTGTTCTCCAACCAAAGTAGCTGCCTATGAGTCCACTGACAGTACGAGAAACCAAGATTCCAATTAATAAACCGCTCATAATTGTTCCAATTATTTGACCTCTTTGTTTTGGGTCTGATAATTGTGCAGCTAAAGGAATAATAAGCTGAGGAATAATGGAAGTAAAGCCAATAACAAAAGAGGAGAAGCTTAGGATGAAAATATTTGAAGAAAAGAACATACACATAAGTGAAAGGATTGAACAGAAAAGCATTATGATTATTAAGTTTCTTTTCTCTTTTATATCCCCTAAGGGTAATATAAATATCATTCCAACGGCATAACCTATTTGTGTTAGCATTGCTACAAAACTTATGCTTAATTGATTTACATGAAAGGTTTTGGCTATATCAGCTAATAATGGCTGAATATAATATAAATTTGCTACAGTAGCACCACAGGCTATTGCCATAACTAAAATCAATAAACGGCTTAATGTAGTAGAATTAGCTTTTAAATTGTTTGAAGTATAATTAGTTTTTATAATAGTATTATTTGCTTGATACATTTTAAAATCACTCCTATCTCAATAAATTGAGTTATTTTCTTATTTTCTTAAGATTTAAGTTATATCGTTAAATAGTTATAATGAAATAAAGAATTAGAATAACAATTAAATTGAATTTTTAGTATTAAAGATATTGCTATTCTAATAAGTAGGTAAAAATAATAATTTAGCGAATAAGATTAGTGAATATCTTTTCTTCTCTTTCTGGTTTTTGAACAATTCCTTGTCCATTTTCTACAAGCTTCATAAGCCAAGCCATATTTTTACCTAGTATTCTCATTATTTGTATTCCTTCTTCGTCTTGCATTACTTCACCTGGTAATCTACCATTAATAACATTCCAGTAATTTGAAGTGGGGATTAGCATTTCAGAATGATTAAGATAATTATTTAATTGATCGAAGGTTGGAATTCCACCAGCACGTCTTGCAGCGACTACGGTAGCTCCGACTTTAAGTCTTAGCATGCTATCATTAGCTTCTGCAACACGAAAAGCTCTATCTAAAAAAGCTTTCATTGTTCCCGCAATTGCCGAATAGTGTACTGGTGAACCCAAGATTATTCCATCTGCACCTTTCATCTTTTCAATCCAATCATTAACAGGATCAGTAGTAATAGCACATTTTCCATTTTTATTCTTTGTACAATATCCACAAGCAACACATCCTCTAATAGTCTTATTTCCAACGTGGATTATTTCTGTTTCTATCCCTTCTTTTTCAAGTTCCTCAACAACTATTTTTATTCCATGATAAGTATTACCTTCTTTAGATGGACTTCCATTAAAAGCTACAACTTTCATTAATTTTTCCTCCTTAAATTTAATAATTTTATATATGTTATTAATTAACACAGATTTGGATTTGACTAGAATTTTAGTTATTGCATAAATTAACAAAATTCAAATTCTTGCTAAAAGCATTATCAAACTGAACGTTTAGTTTATAAATATATAATATACTAAACGTTCAGTAATGTAAATACTTTTTTTAAAATTAAAAAAAGTATAGTATAATATACGTATAGTTTATTAAATGTATTGTTTTGATTTGATTACAATGGAGGTAAGTACAATGGAAAAAAAATTAGGTCGTCCGCGCAGTGAAAAAACTAAAAATGCAATTCTTACTGCTGCATATGAGTTATTACTTGAAAATGGTTTTGGAGCAGTCACAATTGAAAAAATTTCCGAAAAAGCTGGAGTTAGTAAAGCTACTATTTACAAATGGTGGCCAAATAAAGCAGCTGTTGTTATGGATGCTTTTTTTGATGCGGCTGCTGAGAGACTTCCAATACCTGATACAGGATCAACTATTAAGGATATGACAATTCAAGTAAATAATTTATCAAAATTTCTAGTTAGTCGAGAGGGAAAGGTAATTAATGAGATAATAGCAGAAGGTCAGTATGATCAAAAACTAGCTGAGACATATCGAACAATGTATTTTAATCCTCGCCGACTTGATTCACGACGTATTTTAGAACGTGGAATTTCAAGAGGGGAACTGAAGGAAAATTTGGATATAGAATTAATTATAGATTTGATTTTCGGCCCAGTATTTTATAGATTATTAATTACAGGAGATGTGGTTGATGAAACTTTTATAAAGAAACTAATAAATTATGCATTTGAAGGAATAAAGTAAAATTTAATATTAATAAAGTACTATCCCTTATTTATGATAGGGTGAACCATATCATAAATAAAGGATAATAAGTAAATTTAAGTGAAATAAAAACATGGCAAAACATATTGCAATATGTTTAATCCTAGAGTATATAATTCTAGTTGCTTAGGCAACTGGTATTACTAAATTTTTAGGTTATAAAAATAGTAGCTTCCAATCACGATGCGGGGCTGCTGTTTTTTTTTGAGATTTTTTTCTATAAGTAACGCTATGAATGTTAGTAGTGCTAGTAAAAATAATCCTGTCTGAAATAACAACATTAAATAAAGTATTAATTTGAGTTGGTTAATTTTGACTGCCGGTTAGAATGAATATATTAATTAAAGGTAATAAATTATCGTAATACGATAATTTATTATTGACAAATGAAATGTGTAAGTATACACTTAAAATGAAAAATATGGTTTTATGGAGGTATTTATGAATCAGAAGAATTTGTCAAAATGTATTAAGATTATTGTAATGGCAATGGTGTTGTGTGGTGCAATTATATATTTTGAGGCAATACCATATATAGGGGATAGTCTTGTTAAGCAGGAAAAGGAATTCCAATATTGCTATTGGCCATGGTTGATTTTTATTTGGTGTACAGCGATTCCATGTTATTTGGTTTTGTTTTTGACGTGGAGAATAGCAGATGAGGTAGGGAAGGATAATTCTTTTTCCAGGATAAATGCAATGTATTTAAAGTGGATCATGCTTGCTACACTTACCGATTCAGGATTCTTTTTTATTGGAAATATTGTATTGCTGTTGCTTAAAATGAATAACATGGGGATTTTTCTGCTATCAATATTAATTTGTTTTGTTGGAGTATGTATAGCAGTGGCATCAGCAGTCTTATCTCATCTAGTGCAAAAGGCAGCATTTATGAAAGAAGAAAATGAATCTTATATATAGGGGTGGAGTGTGATGATAATAATTAATGTAGATGTAATGATGGCGAAAAGGAAAATGTCATTAAAAGAATTAGCTGAAAAGGTAGGAATTACAAATGCGAACATGTCTGTGTTAAAGACTGGAAAAGTAAAGGGGGTAAAGTTTACTACTTTGAACGAAATATGTAAAGCATTAGATTGTCAGCCGGGGGATATATTGGAATACAGGGAGGATGAAGATGAAAAAAATTAAGCTTGACATATATAGCGGATGTTGTGTATTTTATTATGAAACCATTAGAATGGCTATTTTTGATAGTACTGTATTTCTGTGATGTGAATCCAGAAAATCGGATTGCGGTGCAGTATCTGCCCAAAAATAAGTAATAAAAATTGGTTGACAGTAAATATGAAAGAGTGGTGGGAATAATGGAAAAGCATATAAAATATATAATTATGTTTGCTGTGTTGCTGATAATTGAAATCCTTATTGGAAGATTCATGCATCACGGTTTTATCCGTGATTATGGAGGAGATATACTAATAATTCCTTTACTATATGCATTTATACGGATATTTTGTCTGGAGGATAGCAAAACTACAAGATTATATCTTCCATTAGGATTGTTCTTATTTGGAGTGTGTGTAGAGCTTTTACAAGCTGTTAATTTTATTGACATTCTTGAAATTGGAAGGAATTCGACGCTTGGAATCATCATTGGTTCTACATGTGATTGGAAAGATATATTATGTTATTTGGCTGGAACTGTATTGATATCAGGCTGGAATTATAAAAACTTATTAAAAAGAATTACATATTGACTAGGTTATGGGTAATACCTGTAGGATGTGTGATTTAAGCAATATAAGTAAATGAGGAATTTACTAAAGTTTGATGTAGAATAGTTAAAACTAACTTGCCATATAAAAATGAAAAATGGTAAGTTTTATTTTATTTATATATAATATAAATATGTTGCAGAATGGTAAATAATTGCGAAGCACAGTTTGCAGTTTGTAAAAGATAGTTTGTTGGAGAGGATATTATGAAAGATAAATTTTTATGTGTTATGGCACAATATGACAAAGAAACAGAATTAAAATTAAAAGAAATTCAAAAATTGTTATCAGATAATGGATTTGTGGGACAACAAACACCTAACTTACCAAATCATATCACGATTGGGAGTTTTGATATATCACAAGAAGAATTGGTTAAAGAAAAAGTGAAAATGGTATCAAAACAATTTCATAGTTTTGATATTAAATTAAATAGTATTGGATTGTTTGGACTTGATGTTTTATTTATAGCACCTTCAGTTAATCATGAACTTTTAAATTTGCAACAATACTTCAATAACGATTATGCTGACGGATTTGGTTGGACAGCACATACAACAATGCTAATAGATGACCACGAAACGATTCAAAAAGCATTACCTTATTTAGCAAATAATTTTAAAAGTTTTACTGGTAAAATAGAATCTATTAGTTTATATGAATTTTGGCCAACTCGCTTTATTTTAAAAGAAAAATTGTTATAGGTATTACACAATCTTCTTATATGGTGTAACAGTTAAAAGTAGAATGATAATAAGTAACTAAGCGGTGCTACTCATTTTTGGTAAAAGAACTTGTTATATAAGTGAGACAGAGAATAGGCTATCACTTGCTACTGATACGGTGAACTATATCATAAATGAGTGAGTTTTTTTCAAAAAGTGAAGATATAAAAAGGCATTACTTAAATGATAAAAGGCAAATAAGGACTTATTCCTTTGATTTGGAATAAGTCCTTATTGCTATTTTGGGGTAATTTTATATTGGATACACCAATTTCATTCGTGCCAAAACGGTTCAGCTTATTTATCTCTATATCACTGATGTGATTCATCAGAAGCACAATGTTTTGTATATAGGTATAGGGTTACTAGATATTATACAATCCTAACCTTGCTTTCTCTGAATTACTACCTTACCCATCTTAGGATTTGTTTCGCACCTACGATATGCTTCCGCTAATCCTTGAGATGTAAATGGGAAAATCCCGCTCAAATGAACCTTCAATTTTTGCTCATGGACGTTTTGAAGAATAGACACTAAATCATCGTGGTTTGGCTCTGCATGAACAAATTGAGCTTTAATTCCGCGAATTTGTGGATGTTCATTAATCTCCATGGCTACCAAAGAAATGAGCTTGCCACCATCCTTCAAAACAGAGTAACTTTTTCGCCCAGTTTCACCTATCTTCGCATCTAGAACTGTAGCTGATCTATCCATAACCATATCCAATACAATATCTACAGGACTACTTATAGCCTTTGTAAAATCAGTTGTGGTATAATCAATTACCTCGTCGGCACCTAATTGTCGCACAAATTCATGGTTAAATTCACGGGCTGTTGCAATCACATATGCACCTGCTTGTTTAGCGAGCTGAACAGCAATATGTCCTACACCCCCAGCGCCTGCATGAATTAGAATACGCTGTCCTGGTTGTAGTTTGCCGTACCTAAACAAAGACTGCCAGGCAGTCAAACCAACCGTTGGCAATGCAGCAGCTTCATTAAAAGACATATCGGGTTGGATTATTGCAAGTGCGTTTTCTTCCATTGCAACATAATCTGCATAGGCTCCACCGTTGTTAGTAGGAATACCCATAACACGATCGCCAGGTTTCAAATGGGTCACTTTACTTCCAACCTCAATGACAACACCGGCAAGATCGGCACCGAGAACATAAGGCAACTGAACAGGTAAAATATCTTTAACAGCCCCAGAACGTAATACAGAATCTGCTGGATTGATTGAAGCAGCATACATTTCTACTAGTACCTGTGTTTCTGTGATTACTGGCACATCTATTTCTTGTTCCTGTAAAACCGCTGGAATTCCGTACTCTTTTAAAACAATTGCTTTCATAATAAATTCCTCCTTGTATTTTCAAAGTTTGTTTCAGCCAATTAATAATTTATAAACATTTGTTTACTTATTAACTATTGTCTGATAATGTGATATTAACAAAGTAACTTGTTAGCTTCAATTGTTAAAATAACTGCAACTGTTCATTAATTAACAAAATTCCATTTATCGTTCATTAACTAATAAATATTTCATATAGCAAAATGCGTATAGTTAATTTTATTGAAAAAATTCACATAATATTTTAAGGAGGGGCTTATGGATAGACGAATACTAAAAACACAAAAAGCAATTATTGGAGCATTTATCCAACTGCTCGCAGAGAAAGAATTTGAAGATATTACAATTAATGAAATAGCAGATCGAGCTGATGTTAGCCGCGGAACTGTTTACTTGCATTACATTGACAAATTTGATTTGCTGGATAAATGTATTGATATTTATTTTAAAAAATTATTTGAAAGCTGCATGACTCTCAACGGTACTACGCTTTTACTTTCAAAATCTTTTATGATTCGCACATTTGAGTATTTGGAAGAACATGCTTTCATATATACCACTTTGCTAGTTAACAAAGGAATCCCTACTTTCAGAAACCTCATGATGGATGTGATTCTAGGCAACCTTAGTGAGGTTATAGATGCCAGCAGCATAAAACGAGATATTAACAAGGAGGTGACGTTACAGTTTCTGGCTTCAGCTATTGTTGGTCTACTAGAGTGGTGGATTATTAAATCAATACCTATTCCAGCTAAGGATATAGCAGAACAGTTGTGGTCACTGTTAGAACGTTTTCAGGTAATCCCGCATTTACCGGATTCTAATTAATCATGCTGAGGATTTCCTTGCAGCCTCACAAGTTATTATAAAAAATAGCACTTACTAATGATACGATGAACCATATCATAAATAAATGATAATAAGTAAACTAAAAGGAAATTGATATGATATAAGTGAGATTCTAAATCTATGATTTAGTTAATCGAACTTACACACAGTGCAAGTAAATTATAACAAAATAAAAAATAGGACATAAAACGTACGGGGATATGTTTTATACCCTATTTTTTATAATTATAGTTGCCTATTTAACAGGTATCACTATAATATAATTAAATCATGATATGGTTATACAACCAAGTTTTCCCCATCTTTAAATGCTCTTAAAGATAACTCATTAAAAACTTCCTCGTCAGTTCCACAGTAATGAATGCAATCCTCCAAGTTCCAACCAAACACGTTGAAAATATTATTGACATATTTAATGGCTTCTGCACCCTTTTTAGGATCTAAGCTTCCTTGAGCAAATATAGTTATTAACTTTTTACCTGGATGTCTAGGAATAAATTTATGTGGAAGCTCTTCAACCATTGGAAATGTACGGTCTAACCAAATTTTTGCCTGACCTGTAATTTGATACATATATATTGGAGAACCAAATACAATAGCATCTGCCTCAGCAATAGCTTTATACATTGGCTGTAAATAATCATTAACAGCACAGCCATCATGAGTACGACAATAAAAACATCCTTGACATCCACGGATTCCAGGGTTATTTAAATCAAATTCAATAACCTCAGCGCCTTTGGATTTTGCTCCTTTTGCTACTTGATCTAATAATTTTGTTGTATATCCATTTTTTCTTGGACTACCTTTAAAAATAACTACTTTTGACATTTCGCATCTCTCCTTATAATATAAAAATTTAAATTCTATGCTATCTATATACCCTTAAGAATCTTTTCAATCCAACTGAAAATACGTTCATTTGCGATTAATTTAGCTCCAGCTTGGCAGTGGAATTCAGCACCTTCTTCAGCTGTAAATAAAATAAAATCTTTGTGGCAGGTAAGCTCCTCATACAACTGCCTTGCTTGATCTCTAAGCAGTTTGTCATTTTCCGAATCAACGATTAAGGTAGGGCATTGTATTTTTTCTGCTAATCCTTTCATATAAAAATCTCCAACCTTTAGAATGAATTCAGCAGGGGTATTTACACCAAATACATACATTCCATGTGAAAAGCTCCATTTTGCTTTTGAGTTTAATTCCATTTTTTCCTTAACAGTTTTATTAAATCCCTCTGAATTAGAAAGTGCAAAATTTAAAAATTCTTCTCTTGGCATATTAAAGATACTTGTAAATCCTCCTAAAAAGTCATATACTCCTCCATTTGCTACACAGCCTGCAAGTCGATATTCAAAAGCTGCAGCTCTAGGAGCAAGATACCCGCCTAAACTTTGTCCCCATAAGACAATCTTCTTTGGGTCTACTTCTTTTTTTGTAAGCAGATAGTCTACCACTGGAGTTATAACATTCTCGTAGTCATGTCTGAAAAATAGTTGCTGTTTATGTACAGCCTCTCCTTGTCCTGGTCCCTCAAAAGTAATACAATGCATACCGTGTTCAAGTGCATCCATTGCCATTCCGTAAAATGCTTCTTTTGTTCCATCAAAGCCAGTCATAGCAATTAAAACTGGTTTAGGTTCCTCTGAATCCTCTAATTTATAAAAATGTCCTGTAAGTGTTGTATTTTCATAGGGGATTTTCACTTCTTCAATAACAGGCTTATTAAGTTTCATAACATGGGAAAAGCAATCTAGGCTCGCATTGTATAATTCCTCTATCTTTGGGTCTTCTGGATTTTCATGAAGGTAGAATTCTGCAATTCTATAATAATTAGAAGCTCTAAGATAAGCTTTTCTTGCACTGATTAAGTGGCCATCTGAATAGCTATCTTCTGCAACTTTTTGCAAACGCTTGGCTGTTTTGGCCCATTCTTCACACCAGCTTTGATAGTCTCCTTCTTTAATCTTTTCTGCTGTTGAAACCACCTCTCCTATATCAGCAGCTTTGAAAGCAGTGTCTCCAAGAAGTCCCAATACCTTGGATGCGAATTGATCATCTTTAAAAATCAAATTATTCATAGTAATTCTCCTTTACAGTATTTATTGTTTATGCAACACGTTGTTGCTATAATTAAAATATATCAGATACAGATTTGTATTCAACCAACAATACTTATAGTTTGTTTTATATACAACAAAGGAGTGAAAATGTTGCAGAATAAACATGATATTCGAACAAAACGGACACACCAACAGATAAGAGATTCACTTATTGATCTTATTTTTGAAAAACATTTCGATAATATTACGGTTGGTGATATCACTAATCGAGCTATGATTAATCGTTCTACCTTTTATAGGTATTATCAGGATAAATACGACGTTGTACTAAAAATTTTTGAAGACGCAATGGAAAAAATGAAGAAAGATTTAGGCATTCCAAAATCCAGCCTTAAGTATCTTAATGAAGAACAAAGATCTGATCCATGGGTGAAACTATTTGATCACTTTGCTGAAAACAGTAGATTATATCTGGCAATGCTGGATGATTCATGTAACATATGGTTTATATCTAGACTGCGCAGCTACATCATCTCAATGTTAAGAGAACGTGAAAATTTACGAAGCTCCTTCATTGTAAGCAACGAAGACTGCCCCCCTGAGATACAAGAAATGGCATTCTTATTTACCGCTAATGCTTTAATAGGTACTATTGATTGGTGGTTAAAGTCAAAATGTACTCCTGATTCAGAAAAAATGTCTTATTTATTTAGATCTTATTTTAAGAATGGCTATGTAGGAATGTTGAATAAAAATTAATGTTGCGACTTAAATTCTGCGTTTATAAAATTATAATACTAGAGAGTATAGAATTTTTTATATTTGAAGTAGTTCTATTGAGAGAACAAAAGTGAATTTTAGTGAAATATATAAATTGGATACCGCAATAAAGGTAATATTTTTTATTGGATAAAGGAGGAAGTAGGGTATGAGCATTAATTTTTTGACTTTTACATATAAAATTGCACGAGAGCCATCGAAGAACAGAGTCTATGTGTGGCGAGCGATTAAATTTAAATAGGTTCTGTTTCATAACTTCAATAGAAATATAGAAAGACTTGTTGAAGGAAAACAATATTAAATAGAAACTGCCCCTGAAATACAAGTTCAAGAGCAGTATGTAAGTAAATAAAAGCGCTATGTAAATGATCCAGAAAACCTAATAAATTCTATCTCATTTGAATTTAAAGATACAGTTGTATTTTTACCAATAAAGGTAAAGTGTTTATTGTACAGATAGAAATTTTCGAATGTTTTTACAGTCGTTATATCTTTCTTATCAGTAGAACTTGGATATGTAACATACTGAAAATCGTTTATTTCGATTTGTCTGCCTGATTTTAGAGAAATATACACATTGTTTTCCATAATAACACCCCCTTCAATTATATTTTACCATATGTTGATAAAAAAAGAAAAAAGAGGAACGAAAATTAAGTAATAAGATTGCTGATTGGGATCAGTGGAATAAGATTTCATAAGTTATTGAAAGTGCGTGGTAATTTAGTGTTCTTTGAAAATTAAACAATACATTTTTTACCATAAAGTGGTATAATTGATGTATGGTTAATTTGATTCCTTAAAATATGCAAAGGAGTGAATAGAATGAGAGTTTTAATTGCACCAATGTCAGCAATGGTTGAAACAAAAGGCCCTTTTTCAAGAACAGTATTATTAGCAGATAAATTTATTAAGAGAGGTCATGAAGTTGCATTATGTGCAGCAGAAGATCCTAATTATCATAGTATAGAAAACGTAAAAAATTATTATGCTCCGATTCCTTCTATACTAGGAATTCCTAAATTAGATAATAAAAATATATTAAAAAAATCGGAAGAAAAAACGATGAATAGCTTTGAAGAAGTTTTAAATTTCATAGGAGCAATTAATGAGGACTTTTTTGCAAAAGATGTGTATTACATTAGAACAGCAATACAAGAATTTAAGCCAGATGTTATCTATTCAGAATTTAGAATATCAGCTATTGTTGCTGCTAAGTTAGAACATATAAAAGTTGCTACAGGGTTTAGCTTTACGGTTCGAAAAAGTTATGCCTGCAATCCTGAGTATAGTGGAGGAGTAAACAAATATTTAGAAGAAAATAACTTGAGTAAAGTAGAATCTGTTTTAGAGATTTTTGATTGGGCTGATTTAAAGATTGTTCCAAGTTCTTATGAAATAGAACCAATAGATGGAGAAAATATAGTTTTCGTTGGACCTCTTTCTTCACCAAATGCCATAACTATTAAAGAAGAAAAAAATAAAATAATAGCATATATGGGAAATGGTACTATATATCCGATGAAGTTAATAGAAGAATTAACTAAGGCTTTTCAAAATTCTAAATATCAAGTTTATATTGCGACAGAGCAAGTAGAACCGTACAAGAAAAATAATATAAATGTTAATAAAAGATTTGACTTTAATAAGCTAATGCCAGAAGCAATAGTTTATATAAATCATGGTGGTCAAAATAGCATTATGACAGGTTTAATATATGGGGTTCCGCAAATAATATGTCCAGGCAAAGTATTTGAAAGAAAGTATAATGCATCTTCGGTCGTTAAGCTAAATGCAGGAAAGATGTTAGAAGTAAATAATTTTGATTATAAAATAATAAAAGGACTAGTTGAGGAATTTAATGAAAACTCAACGTATGCAAGTAATTCCAAGAAAGCAGGAGAGAGGTTGTTGAGTCTTGGAGGAGTTACAAAAGCAATTCAAGCTATTGAGAAGTTAGTATAGTTTAAAAATTTATTGATATTGGACTATATAATAAATTATTTTTAATACCGTATTATTCAAGGAATTTTACGGTATTTTTCTTGCACAATTTTAAAACCAAATAAAAAAAGCCCCATTAAAGGGGCAAAAACTTAAAAGTTTTTTATGATAATTGAGCAAAATTATTCAAATTATATATAGTTAATATAAACATTAATATTTTAGAAGTATTGCGTTACGCAGAGTGAATTTATGAGATTTTTATACGTAGCTCTAAAAATAGATAAAAAAGTCCCCTGAATAGGAAGCTAAATATAAGAGTTTAGAATTAATAAGAATGGAACAAAAAATTAAACGCAAGAGGTTACTTTTAATTATATTAAGAGAGTTTATTAATTATGTATAATACTAAAAACATAAGTATCACATCTTATTGAAGTTTGGTGTTCTTCGTTATAGAATAAAAGAAAATACCGAACAAGGGTTCTTGTGATGAAATGTATTATTGAATATAATGGATAGGTTAATTGATTCTGTACTTGTAAAAATATATAAAAATATAAAACAATATGGATTTTTTTGAAATATTATGATAATATATTAATGATAAAACAACTCGTTAAAATTTAGAAAACACAGATTAGAGGTAGATTGAGTAGAATTGCTTGGTCTACCTTTATTTTTTTAATAAATGGTATTATAATAATAATTTTGTATTTTTCACAGTAGTTATAGGTTTATATATTAATTTTAAGTGTATACGTATTCTGTAATTGACATAAAATGCCATAGTGGTAAAATGTATACAAATTGATAAATGGAAGTGAAGTTGAGTTATGTCAAAAGTTCTTTTTTTAAGTATTTCTGCTCATGGTCATGTTAATCCTACATTAGGATTAGTAAATGAATTAATAAAACAAGGAGAGGAGATTACTTATTTTTGCTCAGAGGATTTTAGAGAAAAAATTGAAAAAACAGGTGCTGAATTTAAAAGTTATAGGGTAGAAGCAAAAAAACATAATACGTCTGGCAATATGGGGATAGATAAAATTCTTGATTATATAAATGAAATACTTAAATTAAACGATAAAATTATAAAAGACATTCTAGATCAAATTAAGGATAGAAAATTTGATTATATTATCTATACAGCTATGTTTCCTTTTGGAAATGCCATTGCTCAAATACTAAGAATACCTTCTGTTTCTTCTTTTGCAGTGTTTGCTACCCCTAAAGAATTGATGTATCAACACAAAGAATTGGCAGATGAAAAGTTAATAAGGAGTCATCCAGCTATAGATACTTACAAAAATGTTTCAAAACAATTAAAAGAATTTTATAATGTTGAAATGCCTCATAACATTTTTGAATTATTTTTTAACAAGGGTGATATAAATATTGCATATACTTCTAAATATTTTGTTGCACATCCAGAATATTATGATGAGAGTTTTAAATTTATTGGTCCACCAATATATGATAGAAAAGAAAACTTGGATTTTCCTTTTGAAAAATTAGAAGGAAAGAGAGTTGTTTATATTTCACTGGGTACAGTGTTTAATAATACGGATAGTAATCTCTATGATATCTTTTTTAAAACATTTGCTAATACTGATAATATTGTTGTTATGGCAGCATACAATGTGGACTTATCTCAATTTGATATACCTCATAACTTTATTGTAAGAAATTATGTTCCTCAATCAGAGGTTTTAAAGTATACAAATGTAGCAATAACTCATGCAGGAATGAATAGTACGAGTGACTTATTGTATAATAATATACCTTTTGTAGCAATACCTATTGGTGCAGATCAACCATATATGGCAAAAAGAGCCGAAGAGTTAGGGGCAACTATTTCTCTTGATAAGGATAATCTTACTCCAGAAATTTTAAGAAATTCTGTTGAGAAGGTTCTAACTGAACCGAGTTATCTTGAAAATATAAAAAAGATAAGCAGTTCTTTTAAAAGAGCTGGTGGTTATAAAAAGGCAGTTGAAGAAATTTTTAAGTTAAAAAGAAAAAAAGAATTATGATATATACGGGTATAGGAGTAATCCTGTACCCTTTATTTTTTATATACAGTTATAACTTTCTGACCAAGTAAGAAAGTTAAACTGCAATCCGGGTTAAAATCATGTATAAATATATCATTTAGTGATATACAAATATTCCTATATATGTCCTATCTTATATTCCTCATTGGTCATCACATCAATAAGAATTGCGTTGCTATCTTTAACATCAGCTCCAATGCTTCATCGGGGGACAGACTTTCACTTATAAAGACTTTGCCATCAGTTTGAGGAATACGTTGCTCCGTATCAAGCATTCTTACAACAATTGCCGCAGCTTCGGCTTCCCTGTACATCGAACAAGTTATTCTCACGCTCAAGCATTATGCCTTTAACATATATCTGTGCTATATGTATAACGCAAGTGTGGCATGTGTATAAGTCTCTAAGCTTTTCTGCCGCCGACCATTGGCCTTCATCTTTTTTTTCTGAGTTCCGTTAATAGCGTTTCATGAACTATTTTTGCAGCGGAACGGCGCTCAATGGGACTATTTATATTTGTCATATCATAGTCCTCTATTATACACTTATGCAAAGCATAATCCATCTTGAAATAGCAACATTAAATATATTGTGAATAAATATAAAACTTAGTATAAAATTAAGAATTCTTAATAATTTTCTTAGTAAAATCTTAGTAGTCATTTTTTATACTTTATTTATAAATTAATTTTGCAATCAAAAATCAAGAAAATTAATAAAAGATAAGAAATGAGGAGGATTAGTTGCATGAAATGGATGAAATTTTTAATAGAATATATTAAATCACCAAGGAGTATAGGTGCTGTAGCACCAAGTTCACAAAAACTTGCAGAAAAAATGGTTAATAGTGTAAACTTTGAAAATTCCGAATGTATAGTGGAATATGGAGCTGGCACAGGTGTATTTACAGAAAAATTAATAGCAAGGAAGAAAGAGGATACATTACTAATTGTTTTTGAGAACAATCGTGAATTTTATAACATTCTTTTAAATAAGTATAAAAACAAGAAAAAAGTTTGGATAATAAATGATGGAGCTGAAAACATAAATAAGTATATAAATAAATTAGGCATTGAGCAAGTAGACTATATTGTTTCAGGGCTTCCATTTACATCGTTGCATAAAAACATTTCAGATATAATATTAAACAATACAAGAGATATATTAAAATCTGATGGGGAGTTTATAACTTTTCAATATTCATTAGTAAAGAATAGATTATTTAAAAGCTACTTTAAAAGTATTAAAATTACAAAAATAAGATTAAATTTACCACCTGCGTATGTGTTAAGTTGCCGAGCATAGCATCAAAAATTGATTTAAGGTAGCGGTTCTATAGTTTTATACCAACTTTTTATTATATACGGAGGGAAGATAAGTATGAGAAAAAGATACTTAATAATTACGATGCTATTAATTTTTTTTATTATGCTAGGTATTTCTATATACAGAAGTGTTAAGTTAATTTCAGGAATATCAGAAATGTTTAAGTTAAATGCAGAGCTTCAATCGGAAGGTTATTATATGGGTGAATTTGAATTTAAAATGCTAGGTTGCGCCTATTATGTTGATAAGGGACAATATTATACTGCATTTACCAGATTAAATGAAATTAATAACCAACTAAAGTCTAAAAGTGGGTTAATTAAAATACCTAAATTTCAAAATAAAGAGGAAGAACTAGAATTTTATTTAAATCTTCAAAATCCAAGGACTGGCGCATTTATGGATGATTCTTATCCGCTTTTTACGTATATAGGTCCCACTTTAAATATGGTGGAACACATTGAAAATTTGGCAAATGAAACTGGACGACCTCTGCAACTTAAATATCCAATAAAGTTTTTAGATAAAATTAACACAAGTGAAAAGTTAACAAGTTTTTTAGATGATTTATCTACAATAGGAATAATAGGCTCTAAATTACCTAAAACACCTTATATAGAAATAGCAGAATTATGCTCCTATCAAGATTTAGAACGTAATAATTTATATACTTTTTCTTCAGAGTGGAAACAAGCGCTATTAAAATGGCTTTATGAAAATCAAGATAGTAAAACAGGCTTTTGGGGATCGAAATTAAGGAGTAATGGAGAATTGCTTAATCAAGGAGATTTAGGTCCAACCTTTCATATTATTAAATTGTTTATGGACAAGAATGGTAAAAATATTAATCCAGAATTTCCACTAAAATATAAAGACCAACTATTCTCAACTATACTTCAAAAGATTTCTGAGCCTATGCCAGCTGATGCAGATTTAAGTGAAATTCATGATTGGTCATTGACAAGGGGGCAAGGAATAAAGTTACTTACAAATTATTTATGGAAAGATGCTTCAGTTAAAAATAAAAGCAACGCAAAGAAATTTATGGTTGAGCTTATAATAAATAGATTTCAAAATTTCTATGTAAAAGATCAAGGAGGCTTTAGCCTTTATTCTAAATCACAAGATGCAACTTTAGATGGTACGGGAACAGCTCTAAGTTTATTTAATTCTACGGGAATGTTATCACGAGATAAACAAAGTTTATTGTGGGGAAACTCTAATGATGCGCTAATAGATTTAGGAATAAAACAGACTTCTACTACTCTGAGGGAAAGTGATTTTCCTTCACTTATAAATGGGAAAGATATTAATTCAATTCGTTTATACAAGGGGGAATTAAATTCTAACAACTATGAAGAGAATGTTGCAGGAATTATTTATCCTAAAGAAACAACAGTTTTAGATGTTGTAGATTTATTACCAAGAGTAACAAAATGGATTAACACAACATCACAAAATATAGGAAACTGGGAATCAAAAGAAAGTATTAAGCAACAATTTTTAAATATAAATATTCAAGAAGTTCCAATTTATAATTCTGATATTTCAATAGATGCAGCCAATCAGCTCTTGCAAAAAAACGGTAAGTTAACTATAGTTGGCTTTGATATGTTACAAATTCCTAAATATAAGATTACATTTTACATTAGATAGGATTTGCTCATGGGGATAGTTAATAATTTTATAAGGGGCTTTATGCTATAATAAGTAGCAGGAATATGTGCTAACATAAGCAATGTTTAAGTTTAAATGCAGATTGTTGTTAGGAGGAATATAATTATGAGAGAAAGAATATTAGTGGTTGATGATGATCCCGCAATAAAAAATTTAATTGAGGTTTATTTAAAAAGTGAAGGTTATGAGGTAAATAAGGCTTCTAATGGAGAAGAGGCTTTAAAGTTAGTAGAAGCTTGTAATTATGATTTAGTAATACTAGATATAATGATGCCAAAGCTAGATGGAGTATCTACATGCATAAAAATCAGAGAAAAATTTATAATGCCAATAATATTTCTATCTGCTAAAGATGAAGAACTTGATAAGATACAAGGTTTGACAGTCGGAGCAGATGATTATATTTCAAAACCATTTGGTTCTATGGAACTCTTAGCTAGAGTTAAAGCACAAATAAGAAGATACAAAAAGTTTAATAACACATCAAATAGTAAAAATATAATTGAGATAGGCGATTTAATTATTAATATAGATACTCATGGAGTTAAGGTAAGAGGTGAGGAAGTTAAACTCACCTCAAAGGAATTTAGTATTTTAGAATGTTTGGCTAGAAATAAAGGAATAGTATTTTCAGTAGAAAAACTTTACGAAACTGTCTGGAAGGAGAATTTTGTAGTATCAGATACTTCTGTAGTGGTTCATATAACCAACCTAAGGCAGAAGATAGAAATCGATCCAAAGTCTCCTCAATATATAAAAACAGTTTGGGGAGTTGGGTATAGGATATGAATAAAGATACTATAATCAATAACTTGATAAAATTATTGATAATTCAATTAATAATCTTTTCAATAAGCAATCTAATAGTAGTAATTATAAATACATATGAAACACTTTTTGGAAGTTATGATTTAAATTTATTACATCTTTTAAATCTTAGAGTTTTCTTAATACCTATTTGGGTTCAAATAGGTATAATCTATGTATTTTCTTGTTTTTACAAAATAAAAAAGACACAATTAATGTTAAGGCTAATGAATATTAAAGTATTTCTATGGGTCGTGGTACCTTTTTTAGTAAGTACTTTCATAGTATTTTTAGTAAATATATATAAGAATCAAATTATTTATATAAATTATAATTTAATTGAAATTAATAAATATAGTATATCTTTACTAGTTGCTTTTGTATTAGCTACTATACTTATAATTTATATTTTGATTAATATTATAAGAAATAGAGCATTGTTTATTAGTAAAATAGGATCAAGACTTATTATTATAATAGGAATAGCTTTTATTGCAAGTATGTTGTTTCTTAACACTATAAGTAAATTTGTAGAAAGTTACTTGCTGGATTATGGTAACATTAAGCCAAAAAGATTTGTTGAAATATATAATACAATTTCCTTAGGATTTATCACAGTAGTGCTTATAGCCTTTATACTAATTATATTATTTGTTGTAAATAAGTGGGTTGAATATCTAAATTATATGACAGGGAAATTGAGTAGAATATCAGAAATTCAATATGTAGATTATCTGGATATTAAAGGAAAAGATGAATTTTCAGAACTTGCACATAGTATAAATATAATGTCTAAAAGGCTCAAGGATAATTATGAAAGAGAAAAGAAAATTGAAAAAGAAAAGAATGAACTTATAATTTCTGTTTCACATGATTTAAAGACGCCTCTGACATCCATAATAGGATATTTGGAACTTCTAAAATATGAAAAGGAAAAAAATAAATATGATAAAACTAATAGGGGATATTTGGATATAGTGTATGAAAAATCTATTGATTTAAAAAAATTAATTGAAGAGCTTTTTGAGTATACTAAGATTTCTAATAGTTATATTTCTTTGGAAAAAGTCAGATTCAATATAGCAATATTAGTAAATCAAATTCTTGGTGAGGAAACATTATTCTTTAAAGAAAAAAATATAGATATTAAATTTGAAACTGAATCAAGTGAAATATATTGTGAAATTGATATTAAAAAAATGACTAGAATAATAGAAAATATTGTTAAAAATGCCCAGAAGTATAGCTTTGCCGATACAATATTTAAGGTTAATATAAGAGAAAATAATAAAGAAGTGCTAGTTTTATTCGAAAATATTGGGGAACATATGGGAAAAGAAGAATTGGAATTGATTTTTGAAAAGATGTATAGACTTGATAAATCTAGAAGTTCAGAAAATGAGGGGTCAGGATTAGGTCTCGCAATTGCTAAAAGGCTCGTAGAACTTCATAATGGAAAGTTATGGGCTGAATGTGAGGGAAATACTATAAGTTTTATTATGTCGCTTCCTAAAGAGGAGATATAATTAGTTAATATTTTTTAGTATAGTAGAATAAGTTAGGAACAACAATTTATGGTTTGTAAAATAATAAAAAGACTATATCCTTTATTTATGATATGGTGAACTATATCATAAATAAAGGATAATAAGTAAAAAACAAGTGATAATAAATATAAGAGATAGATTTATAGATTTATAATACCTTAAATGTTACTATAGAAAATAAAGGTAAGGCGCAACAAAAGAGATTGTTGAATATGCTAATTTCAAAAATAACTATAAGCAAAACTAGGGAGATTGAATCAATAGAACTTAAGTAGAGAACTCAAATCTATGATTTGATGTGAATCACTTACTCAGCGAACGAATGTGAGTCGAGTTTCCTTTAAAAATGATAACTTACTAATGTATCTAAGTAACGGAGGAGAACCAAGTCCAGAGGGAGGAGGTTCTCCTTCTTTTGTTGTTTCAAGAAGAATGTTGATGATAAATCCTGTGAATATAAAAAGTTGTATATAATAATTTCATAGACAACATTTTCCACAAAAACCATGCCAAGACAAAAATAAGAATGGACTAGTCAAAATATACATGCTACAATATGAATGAATATATTTTTATTCATTCATATCGCTATTAATTATCGAAACATCTTTTATTTAGAGGTAGTATCGGCATCTGTATCATTAACTATAATACAAAAAATTTATTCTTATATTATAAAGTAATACCAACGAATAAAAGCTTTTTATTTGTAAACATGAGGAGGTATCAAATGAAAAAGGTTACTGTGTTTATGGGGACTTCACAAAAGCAGGCAACTTACCAAGCAGTTCAGGAATTTGAAAAAAATTTAAAGTCATATACAGATATTGACTTTGAGTATGTTTTTTTAAAAGACTATCACCTTAAATATTGTAATGGCTGTAAGGTATGTTTTGAAAAGGGAGAAGAAAATTGTCCTTTGAAGGATGATAGGAATTTACTTATTGAGAAGATGAATAATTCAGATGGAGTTATTTTTGCCACTCCCAATTATTCATTTCATGTAACTGCACCATTGAAGAACTTTTTGGATCGACTAGCTTTTGTTTTTCACCGACCTCAATTTTTTGGTAAGACTTTTACAACTATTGTTACTCAAGGTATATTTGGAGGAGCCTCTATTGTAAAGTATTTAGAAAATATTGGAGAAAACTTAGGGTTTCACGTAACAAAAGGATGCTGCTTGAATACATTAAAACCTATAACAATGCGTCAACAGAAAAAAATAACACAAGAAGTCAAAAAAGCATCCGCAAGATTTTATAAGGAACTTATGCGTCAAACGTCGCCAACTCCTTCTATTTTCAGATTGATGATGTTTCGGATATCCCGTACAAGTATTATGAATATTTTGAATGAGACGTACCGGGATTATATTTATTTTAAAGAAAAAGGATGGTTTGAATCTGATTATTATTATGATGTTTCTTTAGGATTATTCAAAAATATTGCAGGTAAATTTTTCGATTTCTTAGGGGGATGGATGGCTAAGCATAGATAGGGTATAATTGTTATTGATAGAAAAATGGAGGGTGGTTAATTGAACGATAAAAAAGAAGTTATATTTAATTATGGGAGAGAGCTATTTAGTTCCAAAGGATTTAAAGATATAAATGTGTCTGATATTACAAAAAAGGCTGGAATAGGGGTAGGTACGTTTTATAACTACTATTCCTCGAAAGAGAAGCTTTTCATGGAGATTTTTTTAGAAGAAAATGTAAAACTCAAAAAAAGTATTTTGGAATCTATCGATATGAATGGTGATCCCTTAAAAGTAATTAAAGAATTAATGTTTATGAACATCAGTGGCATAAACTCAAATCCAATACTTAGAGAATGGTATAACAGGGATGTCTTTAGTAAAATAGAGCAAAATTACAATGAGGAGAACGGAATAAAATATGTTAATTTCGTATATAACAGTTTTGCAGAGTTAATAAAAAAATGGCAGGTTGAAGGGAAAATGCGAAATGATATCGATTGTGAAATTATTATGGCTATTTTTACTGCAGTGATAAATATAGATACCCATAAGGACGAAATTGGGATTCAATATTTTCCACAAATTTTAGATTACTTAGCTGAATTTATAATTAAAGGTTTGATTGATTGCAACCAATAGGGATATGACTAAGATTCATTAACATAAAGAGCTGTATGCCTTAATTGGGCACGTACGGATCTGTGATGGGAAAAGTATCATAAGTAAATGAGATTTGAATAATAGGGCAGAAGGAGGAACAACCCAATAAGGCGGTATCCTCCTTCTTTTTATGATAACCATATTAAATATTGCATAGCTTGGCGAAGGAAATTTTGTTTATAAAGCTGCCTTTATATCTGATGAAAAGATTGAGCACTAAAAGCCATTTGCTAAATAATTAATAATTTTGAGTGGGAAGTGATAAATGCAGAAATCTTAGAAAGTCCTTTTTAATGTATCAAATTGCTTAAAAAATTCCATTATTTCTTGGAGCGGTTTTTGCTGTCCACTTAGAAACCATTTTCGCCAAACAGCATAAACGCCTGCTGACATGAAAGTTGTCCAGTATTCACCACTATCAGGAGCATAAAATTTGTTTATTTCTTCTATGAAAATC
Source organism: Clostridium sp. YIM B02555 (assembly GCF_022320955.1). Lineage (NCBI taxonomy): Bacteria > Bacillati > Bacillota > Clostridia > Eubacteriales > Clostridiaceae > Clostridium > Clostridium sp. YIM B02555. The sequence goes on from NZ_JAKJJY010000026.1 coordinate 39,289, forward strand.
TGCTGAATTATTGGTTCATATCCACGGTCAACAGATGAAAGTAAATCATCACTAAAGGTGCTGAAAAACTTTAATTGGATATCAAATTTATCAGAGAAGGATGGATTCTGATGAATCGTATAAAATACAGCTGCAATCTTTGGCTGGTAATACTCATACAAAATCTGTTCGAGATCGTTAAAATTTCGGTAAAAAGCCATACGGCTTACCCCTGCCCGTTTACAAACTTGTGAAACTGTTAATTCCGACAATTTTTCTGTTGCAAGCAACTGCAGCATGGCTGTTGTTATAAAATCCTTTGTATCTTTTTTGATGGCTTGCGAGTGATTTGTTGCTGCCATTACAATACCTCCCTTATTGTCACATATGATCGTTTATGTGTTGATTTCACCTTGATAATAGTATATGCTAATGGAACAGAGGTTACAAGTGAAACATTAGTTAGGAGGAATTAATTATGGAAAAAGAGTTAGTTTTAGTAACAGGCGGAAGTGGCTTCATTGCCGTACACATAATATTAAAGCTTTTGAAACTGGGATATCGAGTTCGTACAACACTTCGCACATTGTCACGCCAGGATGAGGTTAAATCAATGCTTGCAAAAGGTGGAGCAGTTGATTTTGAAAATCTGGAGTTTATACAGACAGATTTGACAAGTGATACAAACTGGATGAAGGCGGTGACTGATGCAAATTATGTTATTCATGTAGCATCACCAACACCAGCCACACGTCCAGATGATGGTGATGAAATGGTGAAAATGGCTGTTGATGGTACATTGAGAGTAATGAAGGCAGCGAAAGAGGCAGGTGTTAAACGTGTGGTTCTAACTTCTGCTTCAGGGGCAGTGATTGCAGGCCATAAATTTCATCAGGAGATTTTCACAGAGGAGGATTGGACAGATTTGTCAAGCAATATCGATGCATACCAACGTTCAAAAACTATGGCAGAGCTTGCGGCTTGGGAATTTGCAAAGAGAGAGAATATGGAACTTTCTGCTGTTAATCCTGTGGCGGTCATGGGACCTGTACTTGGACAGGATTATTCTCACTCTAATCAGATTATTCGTGCGATGCTCAGAGGAGATATGCCATTTCTTTTAAATATTGGATTTGATTATGTTGATGTGCGAGATGTTGCAGAATTGCATGTACTTGCGATGACATCTCCAGAAGCAGCGGGAGAGAGATTTATTGCTACTACAGGTGAAAATCTGACATATAAAGAAGAAGCGAAAATTTTACAGAAATACTTAGGAAGTAAAGCAAAGAAAGTATCGACTAAGGTACTGCCGGATTTTATAATTAAATTTATGGCAATTTTTAAAAAGGATTTGCGTATGCCAGCAACATTTTTAGGACAAAACACAGCTTGTAGCAATGCAAAAGCTAAAAAGTTACTTGGCTGGCAGCCAAGATCAGCAGAAGAAGCAATCGTGACAACTGCAAAAAGTATGATTGAACTTGGATTAATTGATAAATAGATATTAAACTCCACCATGAAACCCACAACAATGAAGAAAATGTGTTGTCGTGAGTTATTTATTTTGAATTAAGGATAATAAGCATGTCATAAATGGGTTATTTTATTACTATTTGGGGATAATAATATATTAATAAATATCGCTAATATTTTAATTAAATTAAGTATTAACGGTATTTTTTTAGAATAAAGAGAAAGTTTAAAATAAGTTATTATAGTCGTTTATTAGTGATCTTTTAAATTGACATTCAAAATTTATCATGTTATACTTACGATAGTTAGCCGGCTAACTATTATAAAGGAGATTATTTATGGATAACTTTACTTTTATTGATCGTCCTGATAATCAGCGGTTACAGTTGATGAAAGATGTTTATTCGGAAGTAAATTCAGATATTGTAAAATTATTTATTGATTTTCAATGGGCATATCGTAATATGCAAAAACAATATAATTATATCCTTGATAAAAACGATTTAAGTGAATCAAGATTTATTATTTTGATGTTTTTATATCAAGCTCCAAACCAAACATTGTTGCCTTCAGTTATTTCTGAGAAATTGGGAGCCACTCGTGCAACAGTTAGCAAATTATTAAAAGGAATGGAGATGAAGGGTTGGATTTTAAAAAGTACTTCCACTACAGATAAACGTTCATTATCTGTCCAACTTACTGAAACAGGAAATTATGTTTTAGAGAAATTTTTACCAGAAAATTTTAGCATCGTTAACAATTTGCTGGGTAGCCTGTCTAATGAAGAAATTCAGCAACTCTCAAATTTATTAAAAAAAATTAATGATAGCACTCAAAAATATACCCAAGAAAAGGAGAAATAAAAGATGCAAACAAAAAAAATTGAATTATTAGAAACATTCCTTAGCTTATATATAAATCATTTTACTGTGTTAGAAAACATTGGAAAAGAAGATTCGCCATATGTCATATTAGACGTTCGTAACGCTCCGGCACATGTAAAACAAGACCAAATAAAAGGTGCTATTGCAATGCCTGCAAAAGAATTAGGAAACCATTTAGATGAATTAGATAAAAGCAAAACATATGTTGTATATGACTGGACTGCTGGTACCACGCTTGGAAAAACAGCATTACTTATTTTATTATCAGAAGGTTTTGAAGCTTATGAGCTTGCAGGAGCACTTGAGGGTTGGAAAGGAATGAACCTTCCTATTGAAACATTAGAATAAGAATGAAGAATTTTAATTTGTTTAAAAAGAGCAATTAACAAAAGTTAGTTGCTCTTTTTTTATATGTTTTGAAAACCACCTGCTATTGAACTTTACTCTAAAAAGTAGACAATAAAAACAAAACCCTTTGACAGCATTGAAAGTAAGATAAATGATTCACTAAAGAAATTGGGTGAGTTAAAGGCAGAAGTTTGGAATAGTTTTGATGGGGGTGTTAAAATGTATGAAAAAATACAGAACAAACCAGAGATAGATAGAAATGTATCTAAAGAATCAATTGCTCTTACTAAAGTAGAATTAAATAATATTAAAGGTTTAGCTTTGACATTTAGTGATATAGTAAAGAATGTTGCTGGGGCAATTGGTGGGATTCTTCTTAATTTTAAAGGAAATTCAAGTTTAGATAATGCACGCGATATTAGTGATAATGCTGATGAGGCTATAGGAAAAACGGATGAAGGTAGAAATCTTATTAAAAAAGTAAAGAAATTAAGTGAAAATATTACTATAGAATTAAAAAGCTTAAATAAAGCATACATAGTATTATTATCTTCAATGGAGAATATCGTTGCCAATAAAACCAACTATAGAGATTTTAAATACGAAGAAAGAAAAGCACTTGAAAAGACAATGCTATCGATCACTCTCTTGAAAAGATTAACGATGACAAATATTTTGGATAGCAAGAATAATAATTCATTGCTTGAATAATCTGTTAACAAAACAGTTAGTGAAGTGAAAATTCAAAGAGAAGAAAAACTTTAAAATAAAAATAGAATGATTTAAAAATAATTAGAAGTATTAAGAATAGTAGTAAATAAATATATATTATAATAGTGAATAAAATTTAAAGGGAATACTTAAAGCAATAAGAGCTTTGAGTATTCCTTTTTCTATTTTGAGGAGGTATTGAACATGAAAAAATTGTACAAACTTGAACAGCTAGAAGTAATAAGAACAGAATATACAAAAGAAGTACTAGCAAGCATAGAAGAAGTAATAATAACACTCAATGAAAACTATGGAGTAGACAGAGAGGTAGATAAAGATCTTGGAGGATATGTTGCAATATTAGAACCAAAAGTGACACTGAATCATCTAAAAGCATTAGATTTCAAAGTAGAGGGTGCATTGCTCGATGTCATCAATAAGAGATGGCTTTGTCAATGAAAATGAACAACGGAGAGCTTATACAGAAATAAACATAAGATTATAATAGTGAATTTTCTTTAATTATTTTATAGAATATTAGATGCTAAAACCAATAGCAATCCCATTGTATAAATGTGCTACACCTTGTTGTGACTGATTTTACATAGCGTAATTATTAAGTGAGTAGTAAATATTTTGTATAAAGTAGCAAGTTGATAACCATTTCATAATATGCTATAATTACATTACTTGTTCGGTGAATAAGCAATGTATAGAAGGAGATGGTACAATATGTCAAATAAATATGATTCACTATTTACTCCGTTAAAAGTTGGCAGTACTACAATTAAAAACCGAATTGTACTTTGCGCAATGGAAGGGACGAACCTTGTAGAGGGCATGATGGGTTATGAATTTAATAAACATTGTCATGATTACTATGTAGAGAGGGCAAAAAATGATGTAGCTCTTATGGTTCCAGGTATGGTGACAGTAAAAAGTTTATTTGGTGATAGCTGGCTTGGAGATCAGGAAGAAATCTTTATGGGACCTGTTAAAAAGCTTATGGATGAAATTCATTCATATGATGCAAAGGTATTTATGCAGATTGGTGCTGGAATGGGACGTGCTATGGTTGCCATTCCTATGTTGCGAGAACAATACTATGCACAAAAGCAGGGTAAAACGCTTGATAGTCCAGTGAATATTGATGTTGATAGAATATTTCGTTCACCGTCGGCAGGTTTGCCAAATGTTTGGGATCCGGAGATTAAAAGTACAGAGATGTCAAAGGAGGAAATACATGATATAGTCAAGGGTTTTGGTAAAGCCGCTGCACTTTGTAAGAAAGCTGGAATAGATGGAGTAGAAATACATGCTGTGCATGAGGGATATTTACTAGATCAATTTACCATTGCTGCCACAAATCATCGTACTGATGAGTATGGGGGGAGTCCAGAAAATCGCTTCCGCTTTGTAACTGAAATAATTCAAGAAATCAAAAGAACCTGTGGTGTTGATTATCCAGTAAGTGTACGATATAGTGTTGAAAGTAAGATGTTAGGATTCAATAAAGGAGCGCTCCCTGGCGAGGAGTATACTGAATTTGGTCGTAATTTAGAGGAAGGTATAGAAGGTGCAAAACTGCTTGAAGCTGCTGGAGCTGATATGCTCAATGCCGATAATGGTTCTTATGATTCATGGTTTTGGGCTCATCCACCTCTTTATATGCCACTAAGTTGTAATCTTGATGCTTCGGCAGCAATCAAACCACATGTAAATATTCCTGTCGTTTGCGCAGGCCGTATGGAAAACCCTAATACAGCAGCACAGGCCTTATTAGATGGTAAGATTGATGGTATCGGAATTGCTCGCCAGCTGCTTTGTGATGGTGAGTACGTTTCCAAAATTCGTGAAGATAGGATTAAGGATATACGTCCTTGCTTAGCTTGCCATAATGGATGCTTTGGAGTTAGTAAATATAAGGGAAACCCAGGGTCTCTTCCTAAAGGGCAAATGGGATGTTGCGCTATTAATCCTACAACTCTTCAAGAACAAAAATACCAAATTACACCATCAGGACATAAAAAGCATGTCGCTGTTATCGGTGGTGGAATTGGTGGAATGGAAGTGGCACGTCTTTGTAGTATGCGAGGACATGATGTTACATTATATGAAAAAACCAATGAACTCGGTGGCGTATTTATAGCGGCAGGTGCTCCTGATTTTAAAGAGAAAGACAAGATGCTGATAGAGTGGTATAAGCGTCAAATTGATATCTTAAACATTGATGTCAAGCTGAACACGGAGATAAAGGAAGAAAATCTTCTTTCACTTGGTGCAGATGAATTAATTATTGCCACTGGTGCTACTCCAAGAAAATTTGCTATACAAGGTGCTGATCGTGATAATGTAATGGAAGCTATTGAATATCTGCGTGGCAAAAAAACTATTTCTGGAAACAGAGTTGCAGTAATTGGTGGTGGCTTGACAGGTTGTGAGATTGCTTATGATTTAATCCTTAAAGGGAAAAAACCAGTTATTATTGAAATGATGGATGATATTTTGAAAATTGATGGTTTAAGTGCTGCAAATTCAAACTTTTTACGTGATGTTTTCCGAAGATATGAAACACCACTATATTTGGAAGCAAAAGTTGTTCAAATTAATGCTAATGGTGTAGTTGTTGCTACTCCTCAGGGTGAACAAACTATTGAAGTGGATAGCGTAGTGACATCTATTGGTTATATCACGTCGCCAATCGTCGAAGTAGGTAATGCGACTACTCATATCATCGGTGATGCTCTTAAGGTAGGTAATTTGATGAATGTAGTTTGGGGAGCCTATGATGTTGCCCTTTCAATTTAGGCATATTTTTCTAAAATGAACGTCGTTGCATTAGGTTATTTTCTGTGCTACAATGCCTAAAGAGGTGGCACTTATGAAAATAAAAAATAAGCGGCAGTTACAAGCTGAAAAAACCAAAGAAGCTATACTGGAATCAATTAGTGAGATGGTTCAGGAGCGTCCAATTTCACAGATAACAATAAGAGAAATTTGTAATCATACAGGAATTTCGGCTGGAGCTTTCTACCATCACTTTGATAGCAAAGAGGCTGCAATACTCTATAATTATCGGTCTGCAGACCATGAGTTTGAAAAGCTTGAGCGTAACGGTACTCCACTTGAAAATATTCGTAGTATCATAAATACCCACATTGGGTTAATGTCTGATAAAAATATTAATTCTGTAAGGTCGATTTATATTAGCCATTTAGTATATCACGATGAGTATTTTTTCAGTGAGAATCGCCCTATATTTCAAGTTCTGAAAGAGGAAATTGCTGCGTTTACAGGTTTAGAACAAGATAGCGTAAAAGTACGTAAGCTTGTTTGGCAGGTTCTTTGGTTCTGTAGAGGTATGATGTATAACGCATGTATTGATCGAAATGAAAAGTGGAATAATTGGCCTACTGAACAGGTTGATGATGCTCTACAATACTTCTTGTTTTATGAAAAACAAATATAATATAGTAAAGCCTGCATAAATCAAATTGTGCAGGCTTTACTCATATATTTATTTATCTATCTTAATTTGCCCAATATTATTTCTTATACTTCAAGAAACCTTATAAACATTAGTGTACAGTAATTATAAACATCTTTAGACTTTTAACTTTTATGTTAAACCATAAATTAAAAGTAAATAGTGTGTATATCATATGGATTGGATTAGTAGTTTCTATTGTATTTAAGGCTATGGGGATATTAAATCGCGTTCAATTTCAGCAACGTTATTATTCTGGTTAAGCTAAATATTAAACTTAATACCAGTAAGTTCTTCGCTAAGTTGCCACAATCTCCTAGCTAAATCTGTGTCTATGGCCCAAGGACGTACCCCATTTTCCTTTAAGCTATCAGCTGTAACAGCCTCGGAGATATCGCAATCCTCACAATATACACCACCCATCTCATTTAGTAAAGGGCTGGTTGCACACCATACTGGTGTGGCTGCACCTTGCTCAATGTTTTTAAATTCATTTACAGGTTGCTTATCAACAGTTTTTTTATCTTTATTCTTAAGCTCTTGTGTAGTAACTTTTCCGTCAAGAGAAAATCTACCAAGGTCTGTAGTTGGAATTAACCCTGGGTGAACTGCAAAAGCTCTTACTCCATATTCCTTACCTAATCTATCAAGCTCAACAGCAAAAAGTATATTGGCAGATTTTGATTGGGCATAGGCTTTCCATTTATCATATTCTGTTTTTTGAAAATTAGGATCTTCAAAATTAACACCTCCAAGACGTTGAGCTCTTGATGAAACTGCAATAACCCTAGCACTACCAGCTTTTTTTAAAGCAGGCCAAAGTCTTGCTGTTAATTGAAAGTGTCCTAAATGGTTTGTAGCAAATTGAGCTTCATACCCTCTACTATCTCTCATTAAAGGTGGAGCCATGATTCCAGCACTATTTACTAAGATGTTAATTGGCCTTCCGGAAGCTATAAATTTTTCTGCAAAGCTATTTATAGAATCAGAGTCCATAAGATCTAAAGTTCCTAGCTCTATATTTTTAATTCCATCTATAGCTTTCTGTGCTTTTTCAATATTTCTTGCTGGTACTATAACTGTGGCGCCAGCTTCGGCTAAAACTTTAGCAGTTTCCAATCCGATTCCCGAATAACCTCCAGTAACAATTGCTATCTTACCTTGTAAATTAAGATTTTCTATAACTTCTTTTGCAGTTGTAGAAAAACCATATCCTGAATTTATTGGTGATTGAATAGTATGTTTCATATCTTTCTCCTTTTTTATGCATGGCATATTTTTAAAATAAATTTAACTCGCTAGCGTTACATTTAGTATATTTCTTAGAGTGCAGTGTAAGTCAATAGGGAATTTCAAACTATCTGCTAAAATGAAAAAGTAACTTCATGATTGCAATAGTAAATTCATCTTACAAGAAGTTAGTATTGCACATAAATCTAGTCGAACTATTTTTATCATGCATTTGAGATGGTTGATCCAGGTAGTGGCTTAACTATTTCCTAATTATCTAAATAGAACTATTGAATAGAACCGTATATGCAGTTCTGCTGTTAGTCTTACCATTGACATTCTATTGCCGTTGTGTTATTTAAATCATAGTCTTATAGCAAAATACTAAGTTCAAGAATTTAGTATTACAATAATAAGGTAGGCGGAATTTAGTCTTGCACAGAAAGTTCGGCTACCTATTTCTGATGCCCAAATATGCTGATAATGATAAAATAACTGCATTATTTGGCATTTAGCTAACTTATTTTATCATCTAAAATTGAATTTAGTGTTGCATTTTCAATGCCTTATCTAAATCACGAATTTAACTTTTCACTTAACGATTTCAAACTATCTCAAAAATATTCGTATAATATTGAATAATAAGTATTGTAACCTTTATAATAATAACAAAGATATTAGTTAATACTATAGATTGTTATTTAGAGGGGTGCGGGTATGAATTTATCAATAAAAGAAGTAGCAGAAAAATTTAATATAACACCTTATACATTAAGATATTATGAAAGAGAAGGCTTGATACCATCTGTACAACGTAAAGATAATGGTAGGAGGGTTTACACAGACGTTGATTTAGGATGGCTTCAAATTGTGAGCTGTATGAAAGCTACAGGAATGTCTATTTCATATATAAAAAATTATGTTGAGCTTTGCACTAATGGAAAAGATACATTAGAAGAGAGGCGTAAGATTATGTGTAAGCAAAAAGAAATAATTAATGAAGAGATAAAAAAATATACTGATCTTCTTGAACTCGTAGATATGAAGTTAGACTATTATGATGAGAAAATCTCCAAAGATGAATTAAAAAAGATAATTACTGAAAAAAAGAAATAATCTATTTTAGATTAATGAATCAAGGCAAGATTATGAGTTTAAAGAAAGGCTATATTAGAAGAGTGAAAAGTAATTAAAAAATAACAATAGGTAGGATATTCAAAGAAATGTGGATTATATTTTAATAATGGTTGTCACTTGCTACTGATACGGAGAAACATAAAATAAATAAAGAATAAAGATTAAGTTTTAGGTAGAATAAATATAAAGGATAAACATGAACAAAATATGCGTTTACTTATTATTGAAAAGTTAGTAGTTTTCTAAGTTGCGTTAGGGACTACTATTTTTTTGTTAATAAATCTACTATAGATATCCAAAGCGAGAATTAGACTTATGCAACAATTACCGAAATCAAATACATTTATCTTCCACAGGACTAGTGAAATTTTCGCTGGAAGGTTCTAAATGGCGCCTTGTCGTCATTTTAGCGTGTTCCAGATGTAAAATCTTGACAAGCTGTAAATGAAACAAGCCCCCATTAATAACCATCATCAGCTCAATTTCACATGCCTGCTTCCAGAAAAATGTCTCTGATTTCTAGTGTAGTGTTACGATTATAATTTCTCAATAATACATATATATTACATTTATAAGTTTGATTATTAATTTGGATATCTATAAATATAAAAAAATATACACCTTAAAAAAAAGCAGCTATGCTGCAAATAAGATCATTATATGAGGCCTTAAAAAAAAGCAACTATGCTGCAAATAAGATCATTATATGAGGCCTTAAAAAAAAGCAGCTATGCCGCAAATAAGATCATTTATATGAGAATCTTAAAAAAAGCAGCTATGCTGCAATACGGAACTATCTGCAAATAAGAACATGATACAAGAACCTTTAATAATTTTGTGTGAATTAATAGAGACAGAAGAAAAAAATGTTGACATGGAAGAAATAATATTATAATATTACTTCCAAGGAAGAAATATTAAGAGGAGAAGTTGAGATGGATATTGTTAATGAGATTATATTATCACTAAAGAAAATACAAGAAAAGAATGAAATAAGTGTACCAAATGTTAAGAATAAACTTAACTTTTCACAAATTCATTGCATTGCCGCTATAGAATATATTGAAGATGCTAACATAACAAAATTAGCACAAGAATTAAGCATGACAACAGGTGCTATAACTAAAATGTGTAGAAAGTTATTAAATGAAGGTTATGTTTCGAAGTATCAAAGAGAAGGAAATAATAAAGAAGTGTATTACAATTTGACTGAACTAGGAATGAATGTGTGTGAAATTCATAAAAAAATTCATGATAAATCATATAATAAGAAAAAAGCTATTATAGAGCAATATAATGATGAAGAAAAAGCTATTATATTAAGGTTTCTAGATGATGTGAATTTAATAGTTGAAGATACATTTTCTGATATAAGGAGGAGAGCTTATGAGTAACATTACTATGATAAGTTTAATTTGGGGTTTATTTTGGGGATATTGGGTATTGGCAGCTATAAAAACTAGATCAAAAGTAAAAAAAGAAGCAAGTGGTCAAAGAAGTATGCAGAGAGTGCTTCATGTCATGTTTGTGGTTATTGCTTATGTTATTACTTTCTTTCAATTTAAAAATACATTTTTGGAAAATAATATAATACCTAATTATGAATATGTGGAATATACAGGGCTTACAATTTTAGTATTATCTCTTTTGTTTGCAATATGGGCTAGAATAGAATTAGGAAGAAATTGGAGTGGGGCGATTCAAAAAGTTGAAGGGCAAAGGCTAGTCCGTAGTGGACCATATAAGTACATAAGGAATCCTATTTATACAGGAGTGGTATTTGGATTTTTAGGGACTTTTATTACATTTGGAAACCTAGCTTCCCTTATAGGCTTCTTTATGATTTTACTTGTTTATATTATAAAAATAAGTAGGGAACAGAAATTTTTAATAATGGAATTTGGGGAAGAATATAAAAAATATATAGAAGAATCATGGGCATTAATTCCTTTTATATTTTAAAACTATATTGTTAATGACAAGGTGTTGAATTAATTGATGTTATCATAGTTACTAAAAAAATTGAAAACTTGAGAGTAAAAATGAAATTTTGAGGTGAAAGGTGTATCTATGACTTATATTATATTGATTATTATCATATTAAAATTTTTTAGGATAATTAATGGAAAGAATAAACGAATTAAGTTTCCTAATCTATGGTTGTTACCTATATTATTTATACTAATGCTTATTGAGGATTACGCAAAAACATTGAATTTTACATTGAAAGAAATTCTGCTAATAATAATTTTTTCAATTATTGGATTAGGAGTAGGAATAATTCGTGGAAGAACATTAAAATATAGTAAGGATGAATCTAAAGACGAAGTTTATTATAGTGAGTCATATTTAAGTCTTGGAGTGTATATTATTCTTATTTTCATGAAATGGTTTCTTAAATATGTTGGTGGAGATATAACAAGCTTTATAAGTATAGGAATTCTTATATTTGGATGTGCTTCTATGATAGGAAGAAGTATATGGCTGTCATATAAATATTTTCAATTTTCAGGTGATGCTAAATAGTTTTCAACGTTTTTTCATTAATATTTTACAAAATATTAATGTTATCTTACTCCAAATAGTGTTAGGAAAATTATTATGGAATATAAAATGTATTACAAATAAAGTATTAGAGCATGTATGCTTATGGATAGTATGCGGAAAAAATGATACATAAACATTTATGTACTAACTGCATGTTTAAAATGCATGATACTATTTAAGTAATTAAATTATTACCTTAAATATGCTTTAAAATGATTACAAAAAAATGGAACACTGCTCCAAAATCTTCTATAATTGTTTTAAAGAGGAGGGCTTATATCTATTCTTGTTATTTTAAATTAAATTATCAAAAGAATTTAGATTATAAAATTAAGCAGTCTAAAAAATTAGAGAGTACACATTTTTCATCAAATGAAATTATTAAAGAGTAAAGGAGAATCACAATGGTATACAGTGAAATATTAGAAAAAGCAAGGACATGTATAGGAGATTATTGTAAAGCTTGTCATGAATGTAATGGAAGAGCTTGTAAGAACAAAATTCCAGGACCTGGTGCTAAAGGAATTGGTGATGTAGCCATGAGAAACTATGATAAATGGAAAGAAATAAGAATTAATATGGATACTTTGGTAGAAAATAAACCAGTTGATACAAGTGTTCAATTATTTAATCAAAAATTTAAATACCCAATTTTTGCTGGACCAGTTGGAGCAGTGAATCTTCATTATGGTGATAAATATGATGATATGTCTTATAATGATATTCTAGTTTCTTCTTGTGCAAAAAATGGTATACTAGCATTTACTGGTGATGGGACGAATCCAGAAGTAATGAAAGCAGCAACTGAAGCGATCAAAAAAGAAAATGGACTAGGTATACCAACTATTAAACCTTGGAACTACGAAACTATTTTAGAAAAAATGAAATATGTTAAAGCATCAAATGCCGTTGCTATTGCTATGGATATTGATGCAGCAGGATTACCTTTTTTGAAAAATATGACACCTCCTGCGGGAAGTAAATCTGTAAAAGAATTAAAAGAAATCATAGAAGCTTGTGATAAGCCATTTATTGTTAAAGGAATTATGACTGTTCAAGGAGCCTTAAAAGCTAAACAAGCTGGTGCAAGTGCCATTGTTGTATCTAATCATGGAGGAAGAGTCTTAGATCAATGTTTATCAACTGCTGAAGTGTTAAAAGATATTGTTGATGCTGTAGGTACTGATATGAAAATCTTTGTTGATGGTGGCATCCGTAGTGGTGTAGATGTCTTTAAAGCACTTGCTATTGGAGCAAATGGTGTTTTAATTGCTAGAACATTTGTAACAGCACTATATGGTGGAGAAGATGAAGGTATTCAAACATATGTTGATAAAATTGGAAGTGAATTAATGGAAACCATGACAATGTGCGGGGCACATAGTCTGGATGAAATTACTCGTGATATGATTTCAATTCCTTGGTAAGGGACTGATGAAAAACGAATACTTGTTAATTTGACATGATAATGTAAGGAATTCGCTAAACACGGGGCAGGGATATTGCAAAACGAATATTTGCTAATTTAATATGAATATAACCATGCAAAATTGAAAAATAATATCTTAATTTATGCATGGTTCTTTGTATTAATATTCTAGAAAGTAAAGTCAGTAAAAAAAGCTTACCATATAAAAATTAATATGGTAAGCTTTTTGCTATTTATATCGGTTAATGCGCATTATGTCTAGTTAGTACTATGCTTTTTTATTTTACAAGATTATTTGCAGCCACTATCTAGATGAGAATAATATTTAATAGACCAAGTCTCAATTTCTTTAATGATTTTTGTAAGGTCTCTTCCTTTTTCAGTAAGGTAATATTCAACTTTCGGCGGAATTTCAGCATATATTTGCTTATTAACTAAGTCTTCAGTCTCTAATTCCTTAAGTTTTTCATTTAATACCTTCTGACTTATTCCGTTAGTTATTCGTTGAAGCTCTAGAAATCTTCTAGGTTTATCATATAAATGGCATAATAAGACTGCCTTCCATTTACCTCTGATAAAATCCATTGCAAAATCTAATAAACATATGTAGTGTTTGCCATTATACTGTATCATTTTCTTACCTACCTTTAATCTTTTATGTTTAACAGGACTGTATTAAATATATATTAGAGTTATAGCCATATATTGAGTGCTTTTATAATAACAAATTTTTAGAATAAAATAAACCTATACAATTATAAACTAAAATTTTATTTTTCATTAGAGTTTAGATATTATAATAAATCTTACTTAAAAGTAAGTAGTCTAACAAAAAAGTACGTACTTGTTACTAAAATTATTTAACTATATAATAATCACATATTAAAAAAATAGGTTATATATGGAGGTAAATATATGAAAGTAGTAGCTTTTAATGGAAGTCCTAAAAATAATGGAAATACCTTTGAGGCAATAAAGGCTGTAGCAAAAGAGTTAGAAAAGGAAAACATTGAAGTAGAAATTGTTCATGTTGGAAATAAAGTAATACGTGGCTGCATGGGCTGCGGTGGATGTGGTAGAAATATGAACGAAAGATGTGTATTTCAGAATGATGAAGTTAATGATTGGATTCAAAAAATGAAAGAAGCAGATGGGATTATTTTAGGTTCTCCTGTACATTATTCAGCTATAGCAGGAACTATGAAATCATTTTTAGATAGGGCATTTTATGTTACATCTGTGAATAATGGAATGCTTAGGCATAAGGTAGGGGCTAGTGTAGTTGCGGTTAGGAGATCTGGTGGGGTTCCAACATTTGAACAATTAAATAATTACATTAATTATTCAGAAATGTTAATGCCATCATCAAATTATTGGAATGTAGTTCATGGTGCAAAACCAGGAGAAGCATTGCAAGATGAAGAAGGAATGCAGATTATGAGTGTTCTAGGAAAAAATATGGCATGGTTAATGAAGCTTGTTAATTCAGGAAAAAATAACGTAGAAGAAAACGAAAGAGAAGATAAAATATTTACAAACTTTATAAGATAATTATTTAGGAATAAAAAATGAAAGATGTAGTAATAGTGAGTGCAGTAAGAACTGCAATAGGAGCTTATGGAAAGACTTTGAAAGATGTACCGGCAGTTGGATTAGGTGTAATAGTAATAAAAGAAGCTGTTAAAAGAGCAAACATTAAACCGGAGGAAATTAAAGAAGTTATCTTTGGAGATGTATTCAAGCAGGCCTTGGACAAAATCCAGTTACCTTATTTATCATCTTTATACTTATTACTAGGGATTGCTTACTGACGAGATAACTTTTTACCCCATTCATTTAAAATTTCTAATGCAGGAATCAACTCTTCACAAATATCTGTCAGTGAGTATTCCACATGTGGTGGAATACTGCTGTACTCTAATCTTTTTACAAGACCTTGTTCTTCTAGGGATCGTAAAGAGCGAGTCAGCATAATATTAGTGATTCCGGGGATATTTCGCTTAAGCTCATTATATCTAATACTTTTTTTGTTGTATATTACCGACATAATTGGTATTTTCCATTTTCCTCCAATCACTTCGAGCGCATCAATAATAGGGCAAGTTTCATGATAATTAGGTTGATTTGCATTTAGTTCATTTTTCATATGTAAAACCTCCATATTAGGGAACAAAAATGTGCGTACTTGTACTTATGTTTCTTAATGAATAAAATAGTAACATATAAGATAATTAAATACAAGGAGGCAAAATATATGAAAAAAGATTTAGGCGCAAAAACTTTGGTTTATCCTACACCGGTTTTGGTTATATCTACTTATGATAAAGAAGGTAATTCCAATGCCATGACTGCCGCTTGGGGTGGGATTTGTTGCTCATCTCCACCTTGCGTGGCAATCTCATTACGCAAAGCTACGTATACCTACGATAGTCTTATGGATAGAAAGGCCTTTACAATAAATATTCCTTCAGAAAAATATATTAAAGAGGCTGATTATTTTGGAATGGTGTCAGGGAAAAAGGAAGATAAGTTTGCAAAGACCGGGCTTACACCGATAAAAAGTGAATTTGTTGATGCTCCTTTTATTGATCAATTTCCAATAAATATAGAGTGTAAAATTATACAAATTAATGAGCTTGGCCTACACACTCAGTTTATTGGTGAAGTTATGAATGTTAAGATAGATGATATTGTTCATGAAGGCGATGTCAATCAACCGATTATAGAGCAAATAAGGCCTTTACTATTTGCTCCAGATAGTAGAAATTACTATGGAGTTGGAGAACAAGTTGCCAAGGCGTTTTCTATAGGTAAGGAGATTAAATAATATAACAAAAAAGAGAAGTCGATCTTATTAAATAAACCTCTCTTCTCAACTTAATTATAGCATAGGTAAAATAGAAATATAAGTCTATATTTCTCACTGTATATATATTAAGATAATGTAACTATAATAAAATATGAGGAGAATTTATATGAGTATTGAAAATAAAGCACCAATTCAAACTAAAATAGATATGACTTTGGATAAAGGACCATTTTATCATGGAACGAAGGCAAAACTCGAAGTAGGGGCTTTGATTAAAATAGGATTTTCATCTAATTATGGTGTAGGTAAGAAAGCTAATTTTGTTTATATGACAGCAACTTTAGATGCTGCAATTTGGGGAGCAGAGCTAGCACTTGGTGATGGCGATGAAAGAATCTATATAGTTGAACCTACTGGCGAATTTGAAAATGACCCTAATTTGACTGATAAAAAATTCCCTGGAAATCCTACACGTTCTTATCGTACAAGGTTTCCTTTGAAAGTTATTGGTGAAATAAGTAAATGGAAAGGGCATTCACCAGAAGTTCTTAAAAATATGAAAGATAATTTAAATAAGCTTAAAGAACAGGGAATTGAAGCTATAAATGAGTAAAAATTATATTAAGAAATGTTAAAATGTGTATATATCAAGGATATAAAAGATTACACAATAGAGGAGAACCAAGTCAAGATAATTTGAGTGGTTCTCCTCTTTTTAAATATAGATATCCAATTTAAGAATCAAACTTATAAATGGAATATACATGAATCATTGAGAACCTTCCAGCGAAAATTTCACTAGTCCTGTGGAAGATAAATGTATTTGATTTAGGTAATTGTTGCATAAGTCTAATTCTCACTTTGGATATCTTTAATATTAAAATCTTTTCTTACTAATTCAATAAATAAGGACATTGCAGGGCTAATCCACTTATTTTTGTGATAAGCATAAATTGCTGTGACTTTAGCATCTAAAGAGTCTAGTTTTATTTCCTTTAGCTTTCCACTATCAAGCTCTTCTTCTACTGTAAAACGCGGTAAAAATGAAATTCCAAGATTACTTGCAACACATTTTTTTATAGCTTCTATACTCCCAAGTTCGATTGTATTATCTAAGAATATATTTTTATCAAAAAAATAACTTTCAAGGATTTTTCGATAAATAGATTCAACTTCATTAATGATAAGGCTTGTATTTATTTTTTGATTAGGTTTGCTGAAATCTAATTTTTCTTGATCAAATTGAGGGGAGCAGACTAAAGCTACACCAAAATCAGAAAGTTTAACAGCATTTAAGCTTTCATTCTTACTTCCTACATTATACATTAATCCAAGGTCTGCTTCACCACTAGCTAACATATTTTTTATGTCATAGCAATTGAGGGAAACCATAGAAAGTTTTACATTAGGAGCTTTTTCTTTAAACATATATAATACGTTTTGCAATTTATAAGACATTAAAGATTCTGCAACAGCAATTTTTAATTCTCCAGTAATATTATTACCATATTTGCCAAGACTCTCAATCTTTTTCACTGTATTAAGTAGTTCATCAGCATATGGGATTAGTTCCTTTCCTACAGGAGTCAGTACCATATTACGTCCTATTTTTTCAAATAACTTGATTGAAAGTTCTTGCTCTAGCTGCTGAATTTGTGAGGTTACAGTGGATTGAGTATACCCTAATTTCATTGCTGCATTTGAAAAATTACCTTCTTCTATAATGCCTTTAAAGGTTTTAAAATGTCTGATATCCATTAACTTCACTCCAATCTCTATATTAAGTTAATGATATATTGAAAAAATCGAATTGTCAATTCAAATATATCAATTTTACAAATATATAATCCTCTGATAATATAAAGTCATAGAGCAGGTGCAAGTTAATTTAGCAAGTTTTAGGAATGCTCTTACATTAGATATATTGCAATTATAAACGTTCAATACTCAATGGGCTATGATCAATAAAGGTTGATTTGTATTATAAATCCTTATTGAACAGTTCTCTTTGCAACATATATTTATATATTCTTATATCGATATTTGTTAAAAAAATAACAAATAAAATTTTCATTATGGGAGGAATAAAAAATGAAAGATGTAGTAATAGTAAGTGCAGTAAGAACTGCAATAGGAGCTTATGGCAAGACTTTGAAAGATGTACCAGCAGTTGAACTAGGCGCAATAGTAATAAAAGAAGCTGTCAAAAGAGCAAACATTAAACCAGGGGAAATTAATGAAGTTATCTTTGGAAATGTACTTCAAGCAGGACTTGGACAAAACCCAGCAAGGCAAGCTGCTGTGAAAGCGGGATTACCTGTAGAAATACCTGCGTTTACAATTAATAAGGTTTGTGGTTCAGGCTTAAGAGCTATAAGTTTAGCAGCTCAAATAATAAAAGCTGGTGATGCTGAGGCTATAGTAGTAGGCGGTATGGAAAACATGTCAAGTGCACCATATTTGCTTGATAATGCAAGATGGGGACAAAGAATGGGACATGGTGAATTTATTGATGAAATGATAAAAGATGGTTTATGGGATGCATTTAATGACTACCACATGGGAGTAACTGCAGAAAATGTGGCTGAGAAATGGAATGTGACAAGAGAAGAACAAGACGAGTTTTCACTATTATCACAACAAAAAGCTGAAAGAGCTATTAAGAATGGAGAGTTTAAAGATGAAATAGTTCCTGTAGTAATTAAAACAAAAAAAGGTGAAGTAATATTTGACCAAGATGAATTCCCTAGGTTTGGTAATACAATAGAAGCACTAAGAAAATTAAAGCCTATTTTTAAAGAAAATGGTACAGTTACAGCAGGAAATGCATCTGGATTAAATGATGGAGCTGCAGCATTAGTAATTATGAGCGCAGAAAAAGCTAAAGCCTTAGGAATAAAACCATTAGCTAAAATCACTTCTTATGGTTCAGCAGGCTTGGATCCAGCAATAATGGGATATGGAGCCTTTTGTGCAACAAAGGCTGCTTTAGATAAAATCAATTTGAAAGCTGAAGATTTAGATTTAATAGAAGCAAATGAAGCTTATGCATCACAAAGTATAGCAATAACTAGAGATTTAAATTTAGATATGGATAAAGTTAATGTTAATGGTGGAGCTATAGCACTTGGACATCCTATTGGGGCATCTGGGGCACGTATTTTAGTAACCTTGTTACATGCCATGGAAAAAAGAGATGCAAAGAAAGGACTTGCAACCTTGTGTATTGGTGGAGGCCAAGGAACTGCCTTAATCGTTGAAAGAGAATAATTGAATTTAAGAAGGGGTGTATAAAATGACTTTATTAGCAGATCAAATAAAAAATGCTGCATTAAATTTTGGATATGAAAAATGTGGGATCATTAAAATATCTGACATAGATGGATATAAAGAAAAACTTGAGGAACGAATTGAAAAGGTTCCAGAAGCTAAAGGTTTTTACCAAGGTCAGTATCGTTTTACACAGCTTAAAGATACTTATCCTTGGGCTAAATCAATTGTAATATGTGTGAGAAAATATGGAAAATATCATATTCCAGAGCATTTAAAAGGTATGATTGCAAAATACTATTTGGTTGATGGAAGAAAAGATGAGAATTCTAAAGATTTTCAAGATAGTTTAAAATATGAAAAATACATGAAAGATTTAGGACTTAGAGCAGAAACTGAAAGAGGATTTGGTCTTGTACCATTACGTTTTGCAGCTATGAAAGCAGGGCTTGGAATAGTTCGAAAGAATAATTTCTTTTATACTGAAAGTGGCTCCACAGTGTATTTGGAAGCATGGCTTATTGATAAGGAATTAGAAAATATAGAAACACCAAAGGTAAGGCCTTGTTCTGAGAAGTGTAATCTATGCATGAAGGCGTGTCCTTCAGCTTCTTTATCAAAACCATATACAATGAATCCTATAGCTTGTGTATCTTGCATAACTACCTTTATGGGAAGAGATATGCCCAATGAAAAATATAAAGAACAAATAGGAGCCTGGGTTTATGGCTGCGATGCGTGCCAAGATGTTTGTCCTATGAATAAAAACAGTTGGAAGGAAATAGAAGAGTTCCCTAATTTGCAAGAATTAAGTGAACAAATATCTCTAGAAAAAATTCTTAAAATGGACTATTCCTATTTAGAAGAAGTGATGCAGGCTAAGTTTTGGTATATAGATAAAGCAAGTGTTTGGAAATGGAAAGTTAATGCTATCAATGCAATGGTAAATAACTATGAGGAGGACTATAGAGATCATATACTAGAGGCTTGCAACGATAGTAATTTGAAAGTTCGTGAAATGGCTGAGTGGGCAGTTAAAAAATTGGAACTACAATAAATGTCTTTTTAATAATTCTTGACCGATCGTTCTCAAAATGTTATTATTGATTTTATAAAGGAGGGAACTCAATGGGACGAAGTAAAGAATTTGATGAAAATGTAGTTCTTCAAAAAGCAATGGAATTGTTTTGGAAACAAGGCTATGAAAAGACATCTTTGAATGATTTAGTAGAGCATATGGGAATCCATCGTAGAAGTTTATATGATACCTTTGGTGATAAGCGTACATTATTTTTAAAAACGATGGATTTTTATGAAGAATTAATAAGAAATAAAATACAGGCTGGAGTTTTAAAGGCAGAAACTGCAAAACAAGCTATACGATTTATCTTTGATTTTATTATCGAAGGATATGAAGATAAACAATGGGGATGCTTAACCGTTAATTCAGCTACAGAGTTAGCTCTTATGGATAAAGAGATAAAGGATAGAATAGAAAGAACCTTTATGCAAACAGAACAACTCCTTTCTGATCTTGTTCGTAAAGGGCAACAAGCAGGTGAAATTTCAAGGGAGTATGAGCCTGAAGTTTTAGCAGAAGTACTTCATAATACCTTACATGGAATTCGCGTACAGTTAAGAATATCAGCCAGCAAAGAAAAATTACATCGTATAGGGAATTTTTTTATGGATTTGTTAAATAAATAATTTTTTAAACTAATTAGAATGAACATTCTCAAAAAAATTTATGTCCCTTTGAGTTCCTGTGACTAATAGAAAAGTATAACTGCTATTTATAGATATCCAAAGCGAGAATTAGACTTATGCAACAATTACCGAAATCAGACACATTTATCTTCCACAGGACTAGTGAAATTTTCGCTGGAAGGTTTGAAGTGGAAGGTTGCACCCATTTCTGCATGTTCCTAAAGTAAATTTATGACAAGCAGAAAATGAAACAACCTTCCACTAATAACCATCATCAGCTCAATTTCACATGCCTGCTTCCAGAAAAATGTATCAGATTTCTAGTTTAGTATTATAATTATAATTTCTCAATTATTCATGCTTATTACATTTATAAGTAAAACTCTTAAATTGGATATCTATAGATGATGCAAAAAACCTAGAGAACTAATGAAAGTGCATCATCTAACAAAGTCTTTTTATTTAATGAAAAAATTTTATATTAATTAGAATGATCATTCTAATTAAATATGTGTAATTCACAATTAAAATTCTTTCGCACAAAATAATTAGTCAAAATTGTTTTTAGATTATATTTTATCAAGGTGTAATGATGAAAGTTATTAGTTTTGAAGCAGTGAATCAGGAAACAGGTAAGACTAAAGTGCAATTACGTATAAAGTATGGGCTTAAGGAGGTGATCGTAAAGGGCAATATCTTAAGGAAAAAGTATCTAACCTATAAATAAAAAATAAGCGTATTTGTATTCTATACGAGAGCAAGAATTAATAAGGAGTGAATAAAATGAGTTTAATAACTGTAAATGAGGAAAAATGTATAAAATGTGGAATGTGTGTGGTGGAATGTCCAACAGGAGTATTAAAACTAGAAGCTGATGGCCCAAAAGAAGTTAATCCTAATGCATGTTTAGAATGTGGTCATTGCGTAGCTGTATGTCCTAAAGAAGCTATAGATAATAAGAAATCGCCATTAGCTATGCAAAATGAGATAGGAGAAATCAAAAAATTAAATCCAGAAGAAGCAAAGAATTTTATTCGAACACGTCGTTCTATTCGTTCATATAAAAATATACCAGTTGAAAGAGAAAAGTTATTGCAGCTTGTTGATGTTGCTCATTTAGCACCAACTGCAAGTAATTCACAAGGGGTATCGTTCTTAATAGTAGATGATAAAAAAAGAATTGAATTAGCAGTTGAAGAATGTATTAATTGGTTTGATAGTAATGAAACTTTGAGTAAGATGTTGAATGGAATGATTAGTGGTTATAAGAAGAATAAAGTTGATACAATCTTAAGAGATGCACCTAGTATAATTTTAACCTTAGCTGATAAAGACTTTCGTAATGGTAGAGAAAATTCAATTCTCTCATTATCATATCTAGAATTATATGCGCCATCACTTGGCCTTGGTTCATGCTGGGCAGGGATATTTGAAATTTGTGCACTTAATGATAATTCACCAATGTACAAGCTTTTTAATATTCCAGAAAATAAGAAAATAACAGGAGTAGTAATGGTAGGATATCCTAAGAATAGTTTTAAAAGATTTACAGAAAGAAAACCATTAGCAGCTTCATTTTATGAAAATTAAACAATTAAAGAATTAATAGAAATGACTCACCATATAAAAATCAAAATGGTGAGTTTTATTATGTCTTTATATAGTAATTTGACAAAAGCAAGTAATATAGTTGACAAAAGCAAATAAATTTTATTATAATTTCCTTTAATATGTATAAAAGAGCTGGGTTTGTAAAGAAATCAGAGAAAGCAAATAACTCATGGCGAGAAGGTTTAATAGAACTTGAATTTGAAATGGAACTTTAGTAAAAAATAAAATTCCAATTTAAGTTTTTGTGTTAATGAAAGATATTGAAGAGAGGAAATAATAATATGGAGATGGAAATTAAACTTGCATATGAAAATAAAATGGAAATTAAAGAGCTGTTTTTAGAATACACAGAAATGCTGGTTGAAAATGACCCGGATTTTGCAAAATATTTAGAAGTGCAGAACTATGATTCAGAACTTGAACATTTAGCAGATAAATATGGATTACCAGAGGGGAGGTTATATATAGTAAAAGTTGAAAATGAAGTAGCTGGCTGTATTGGTTTAAGGAAAATAGATAATGAAAACTGTGAGATGAAGAGATTATATGTTAGGCCTAAATTTCGTGGACATCAAATTGCCAATAAGTTAGTAGAAATGATAATTGCTGATGCTAAAGAAATTGGATATAGATATATGCTTTTGGATACATTACCTTTTTTAGAAGGAGCTATATATTTATATAAGAAATTTGGATTTCATGAAATTGAATCATATAACAATAGCCCAATGAATACCTCAATTTATATGAAGCTAGCTTTGCAAAGATAAACTTTAGCTAATTTAGTTTGTCAGATGTGATTTTACTTTCTATGTAATAGAAGAGAACCAAGCCTAGATAATAGGAGTGGTTCTCTTACTTTTAGCATATTGAAGCTATGCCCTAACTAATTTAATTGAATATAGATGTAAAAAATCAATCCTATAATTAGTAGGCAAAAAAAGTTCAATAATAGAAACTTTGATAGGTATTCCTTCTTTTTATTAGGATATTCAAGAATCAAAATCTTGTAAGAAATAATACTTGCCAGTGAGGCAATAGGCGTACCCAACCCGCCAATAGTTACTCCATAGAATAATGCATGCCAATCGAATGAAAAAGGAGCAAGCAAAATACTGCTTGGAACATTACTTATGATTTGACTTAATAGTAATGAGGATAAATAAATATTTGTTGAGGTATTAGTTAAAACCGTTAGAAAATTACGTATTGCTGCAATGTTAGATATATTGCCTACTGAAATGAAAAAACAAACAAAAGTAATCAATAATCCATAATCAAGTTTTTTCAATAGGCTTTTATTTAAAATAAGTGTCACCAATATTAAAATAGGTAAGGTAATATAATAAGGTATAGTACCAAGAATATTAAGTATAAGTAAAACAAATAATGCTGAAAACACGATTATTTTCTTTTTTTCAAGTACTGATGCATCCTTCATACTAAAGGAAATTTGTTTTGGACTAAAAAAGAAAGTTATGCAAAGAAGTAAAAATAAACTTACAATACAAATTGGTAATGAATAAGAAAAAAAGTTTCCAATATGCAATTGATAATGTGAAAAAATATATAGATTTTGAGGATTTCCAATTGGTGTAGCACAGCTTCCAAGGTTTGCGGAAATAGTTATAAGAATAGTTGGTAAAATAATATTATAACCAGATTTCCTAGAAATGTTGATTAATAATGGAGTAACTGCCATTAGTGCTACATCATTAGTTAAAAACATGGAAGATATAAAAGCAAACAAACACAAAACTTGAAGTAAAATTCTTTCGTTTTTACACCGATTCAAAATCAATAGGGATAAGTGATTAATTAAAGAATATTCTTCAAAAGCTTTCACTATAATCATCAATTCAAACAAGCAAATAATCACCTTAAAATCTACGTATCCCCAATTAGGAGTGTTAAAAAATGAAGTTACAATGGCAGCAAATAAGGAAATGGATAAAAAACAATCATTTACCAAGAATGTTTTTATTTTTGATAGTTTTTCAAGCACAATTTCACAGTTTTTATTTAAAAAGAATATTTTAAATTCATTCAAAGCATTTGACATAGTTTTCATTATAGGATCACCTTCTTTGAGTAATTTATTTATGGTGGTGTGGAGGCTTTGGAGGATGGCCATCTCTTTCATGAGGTGGAATGTGTTCTCTCATATGAGGTGGTAATGGTTCATTTAAATCATAATCCTCAAGAATAGCTTGTGCTTCGAAATGAGTACAAAGCTTTTTAATTGTGTTATAAAATGAATATTTTTCTTCACCGGATAGAGTCTCAAATACTTGCTCTGAAATATCATTTTGGTTTTCAAATTTTTTTAAAAAATCTAAACCCTCAGAGGTTAAAAACACACGCATTTTACGCTTATCCACTTCATCTTTTGTCCTTTTAATAAGATTGGAACGTTCCAATTTATCTAGTAACTCTGATAATGTTGCTGATCTAATATCTAAGATTTCAGTAAGCTCTTTTTGGATGAGTCCATCATTTTGAGCTATAATATTTAAAAGTCTAACTTGACCACGATAAGGTGTATAATGAGCTCGTGCTTTATACAAACTTCTCTGGTACATATTTATAAATTTGTTTAGTGTGATTAATAATTCATCAGATGAGATAATTATTTCTTCATCCTTTTCGTTCTTTTCATCAATAGTGTTAGTATCCATTTGAATCCTCCTTTGAATATAATAAGGTACCTAACTATATTTATAATATAAACTGCTTTTGCATGCAAGTCAAGAAAAATTTAAAGGTACCTAACTATTTTTTTGCTATTTGAATTTAAAAGAATAGCAATTGGAAAACAAAAAGAAGTTTAGATTTTATGAAAATGAACCATATAATAATAGTTTAATAAATACATCAATTTAAGTTGGGGACTAGCTATGTAAAGTTAATTTGTAACTACTTTAGTCTGTTGATAGTGATTCGTCACGAAATAATTTTTCTGTTATACTGGGATTAACAGGAAGGAGAGCAAAGCATATGTCAGAACAAAAATGTCAAGAAGAATACATACGAAGAATTCATAAAGTGCAGGATTATATCGAGCATCATTTAGGAGAACACTTAGCCATTGAGGAACTTTCAAAGGCTGCAGGATTTTCAAAATTTCATTTCAGTCGTATTTTTCAAGGAATTTTGCATGAGTCTTTAGCTCATTATGTGAACAGGCTTCGCATGGAGAAAGCACTTTTTTTGTTGGCATATAGGGAAGATAAAAATATGACAAATATTGCATATGAACTTGGTTATACTGATTCAGCCGTATTTTCACGTGCATTTAAGAATTATTATGATAAGAGTCCAAGCGAATATAGGAAGAAATATAGCAAGAATTGCAAAGCTTCTTTTTTATTGTCTGAGTATAATAAGGTCACAGCGAAGAAAGAATGGGAAGACAATTTGTTTCCTGTGACTGGGCAGATTACTATTACAAATTTAGAAGAAAAGCGGGTTGCGTATGTGAGACATACAGGGACTTATGAGATATTGGCAAAAGAGTATGCAAATCTGATGCAGCTGTTATTTGCTCATGCAAAAGGGCAGAAATTTTTTGTAGAGGGTCAGAGCTGGCTGATTGTCATGTATCATGACAATCCTGAATTTGGAGAGGAGAGCCAGTTTCGTACAAGTTTATGTCTAACGATGCCAGAGAATATTCAAATTAAGGAAGATGGAATCCTTGGGACTATGAAGTTAGAAGGCGGTTTGTATGCAGTTGGACATTTTCAGATTCAGCAGAAACAATACTGTGATGCCTGGAATTATATGTATCAGAAATGGTTAACAAGTAGTGGTTATGTTCCAAGAAACTCATATCCATTTGAAGTATATCGCAACGATCCGCATGCCAATGAGAGTCATATCCATGAAGTAGATATATATGTTCCAATTGAGCCCATTCTTTTCTAATATGCTGCAAATTAATTTTGAGGTGAGCATATGGAAAAAAATAAAATTCAACCAAGAAAAAAGATTTTGTTAGAAAAGACAATAAACAATGACTATAATAATATTACGGGAATAATTGTACTAAAAAACGGTGAAACATTATATGAAAATTACTTCAATGGATATACTGCTATTGATACTGTACATGTAGCCTCGGTAACAAAAAGTGTTTTTTCTGCTTTGATTGGTATTGCTATAGATAATGGATATATTAAAAGTATAGATCAGAAAGTATTGGATTTTTTCCCAGAGTACACTACTAAGCGAGGCGAAAAAACAATACAAAGTGTTACAATTAAGGATATGCTGACTATGACAGCTCCGTATAAATATAAGTCAGAACCATATACAAAGTTTTTTTCAAGTGATAATTGGATGAGGGCTGCACTGGATTTATTAGGAGGAAAGGGCAAGATAGGAGAATTTATGTATTCAGCCATCGTAGGAACACATATTTTGTCAGGTATTCTTGTAAAATCAACGGGGCAATCAGTCCTTGATTTTGCAACAGAAAATTTATTTTCACCATTGGAAATTAAGATTGGACAGAATGTGGTATTGCATAATAAAGAAGAACATCTTGCCTTTCTAAAGGATAAAAATGTTAGCGGTTGGGTTGTTGATTCTCAAGGAATAAATCCAGCAGGTTGGGGACTTACCTTGACTCCTATAGATATGGCTAAAATAGGCCAATTATACTTGGATAGTGGACTGTGGTATGGTAAGCAAATTATACCTAAATGGTGGATAGCTGAAAGTACAAAAGAACATAGTCGATGGGATGAGTATGAGTTATCCTATGGTTATCTTTGGTGGGTTATTGATGATGAAGAACAAATCTACGCAGCCTTGGGAGATGGGGGAAATGTGATTTATGTTAATAGAAAAAAGGAAATTGTAGTATCTATTGCTTCACTTTTTATGCCACGGGCTAAGGACAGATTGAAACTTATTAAGGAGTATATTGAACCAGTATTTGAGTAATTGGGGAGAGCCAAGTCCAGGTGAAAATGGATGAGGTTCTTTTTTATTAAATTATATGAAACTGGATTTGTAAATGTAAATATCAGCTACTTTAGGTTGTTAAGATTGATTCGTCACGAAATAATTTTTCTGTTATACTGAAATTAAGAAATAGTAATTAAATGGAGGGAAATATGAAACGAAAAGTAGTATTTTTTGATATTGATGGTACTCTTTATAATCCTGCTATAGGTGTTCCTGATAGTACCATAAAAGGAATTAAAGAATTAAAACAAAATGGACATCTTGCTTTTATATCAACTGGTAGAGCAAGGGCTATGATTCCACAAGATTTAGTAGACTTAGGATTTGATGGAGTACTTGCTGCTTGTGGAACTTATGTAGAATATGAAGGTAGAGTAATATATAATATAGATTTAGAAAAAAGTATTGGTGATAATATAATAAGTATTTTAAAGAAACATAACATTTTCTTCATATTAGAAGGACAAGATTATTTATATATGGATTATAATGAGGATTTTGAAGGAGATAAGTTTTCAGTTAAAAAATTCAAGAGAGCCTTTGGTGATAAAATAAAGCCAGTTACTGGATCAGAATTAGATTATCATTTTAATAAGATTACCTGTAAAACAAATGAAAATAGCAATTTTAAAGAAGCATATAAGACCATTGAAAAATATTTTGACTGCATTTTTCATAATGCACAATTTATTGAATTAGTTCCCAAAGGATTTTCCAAAGTAAAGGGAATAGAAGCTATAATAGAGCATTTAAATATAGATGTTGAAAATACATACGCCTTTGGTGATAGTTTAAATGATATTGATATGCTTAATTATGTTAAATACGGAATAGCTATGGGAAACAGTAGTCCAGAAGTTATTGAAATAGCAAATCATAAGACCGATACTATTGAAAATGATGGGATTTATAAAGGATTAAAAGAATTTAATTTAATATAGCATAATTTTATTTTTAGTTATGATATTTACCAAATTTAAATTGAGACAGTTTTTGAAATAGAAAAATGAATTGAAGCTAAGAATAAATGTAGTTAAAAATCTTCCTATGTTAATTCTTATTTTACATTAACATAGGAAGATTTATCATATTGTTTTGCATCTGCATTTTTGAGCTTAGCGGTAAACTGGTGTTCAACAGGAGGAAACTATGATTTGGTAGAAGCAGCAAAAAAGTATTTTTATTTAATATATAAAAATACTTCAAATCTTAAATGAGGATTAAGTTAAGGCATGTGAATATAGATATAAAATTAAATAACATATTGTAAAATCGTATTATTCAGGTTGAATTTACGATTTTTTTTAAAATAGAAATATTATATAGCTAATATTTAGAATTCTATGGATCTTAATGCTATTTTCGTTTCATGCAGCTATGATATTTGATGGATTTTGTGAAAGTTGGTATATCTACAGTAAAGATTTATTCATTCTAATACTATTAGATTTTATGAAAGTATTGACCCTGACACCACGTCATAGTGTAATATAAGAATAGAGCTTGAACATATTACTAGAATCTCTAGCCGGCAGATTATTAAATTATATCCAAAGCTCTAAAATTAAACCTTGAGGTGTAGAAATGAGAACAGTAAAACAAGTTTCAGATTTGACAGGAATAAGTGTGCGCGCATTACATTATTATGATCAAATAGGCTTGTTAAAGCCAAGTGAGATCACAGAAACTGGTTACAGGCTTTATGATGATGAAGCTCTTAAAACTTTGCAGCAGATATTATTTTTCAGAGAGCTTGATATGCCTTTGAAGGAAGTTAAAGATATAATGTCAAGTCCATATTTTGATAAAATGAAGGCGCTAAAGAATCAAAAGAAACTGCTTATGTTAAAACGCAAGAGATTGAATGGATTAATAGAGCTTATTAATAAAACCTTAAAAGGAGAGGGCACAATGAATTTTAAAGAATTTGATATGAGTGAATATTATAGTGTATTAGAAGAATTTAAAATAGAGCATGAAGATAAAGTGATTCAAAACTATGGTAGTATTGATAAATATAATGAATTTATTGAAAAATGTAAATCAAAGGAAGAGGAGATTGCTAAAGTAGCTATAAAGCAATACGGAAGCATTGAAAAATATGCTAAGGCAGTAAAAAATAATCTTACTAACAGTGCTGTTTTATCTTTAGCAGAGCAATATGATAAGTTTAAAAAAGATTGTTTAGAAGATAAGCATCCTAAATTAAAAGAATTATTTAAAAGACTGACAGCTGACTTAGGCAAAGATACTTCTTCAAAGGAAATTCAAGAAATTGCTGAAGAAATAGTGAATACAGTTAAAGAAGATTATGAAGTTTTCAAAAGTGATAGAGGAGATGATTACTGGTACTATATGGTTAAAACTTATTCTATATTACCTGAATGGATAGAAGCAGTTGATAAGAAATATGGAAGCGGAGCATGTAAATTTATAGGAGAGGCCCTGAAAAAAAGTCCTGCTACTAAGCTTCCTAAAATAGAAGCGCTATATGAAAGGCTTACAGCTGATTTAAGTAAAAATCCTTCTTCGAAAGAGATTCAAGAAATTGTTCATGAAATAGCTAATGAGACAAAAAAGCAAAATCAAGATTTAAAAATAGATTCTGGAAAAAATTATATAGAGCATATTGCAGAGCGTTATTTATCAAATGATACTTATATAAAAGTCACTGATAAGAAATATGGAGATGGAGCCTCTAAATTTATTGGAGAAGCTTTGAAATTTTATGCTGAAAATAATAAGTCATGAATTATGAAAATTAAGAAAAACAGCCATATTTATAAAGAGGAAATCTAAAATTTAATTAATTACTAAATTAAAATATCACATTATTAATAATTAATAATATGAATTTGTGATATTTTTATTTTGTCTTTATAGTAATATCTTAAGATTTTCGCTATATATAAAAAACTTGACAAAAATAGTTGTTGAAACTAAAATAGTTATAACAACTATTTTGAAGCAGGTGATTATTTGAATAGAGAATATGATTACACAAAGTTAATTGGTTATTTAATAATTAAAGGCGAAGTTTGTATAAAAAGAAAAATTCTTAATGCCTTTTTAGAAAAGGGATATGACATTACATTTGAACAATGGACAGTTTTAAACGTATTATATGCAGAACCAGGATTGATTCAAAGTGAAATTGCTATAAGAACCTATAAAGATAAAACAAATGTCACAAGGATATTAGATGTTCTTTCTAAAAATGGATATATTGTAAGAGAGCAGCATGAAAGTGACAGAAGAAGCTTGTGTGTATACCTTACAGATAAAGGTACAAGAATGTTCGATGAACTTATACCTAGCGTTGAGTTGCTTAATGAACAATTTAAAAAAGGACTGTCAGATGAAGAACTTAAAATATTTGAAAATGTTCTAGAAAAAATATATAAAAACGCTGAATAGTGTTTTTATATATAATAGTTGTTATAGCTAATATTGATATAGCTATTAAAATATTTATTAAAGGTGGGATAATTTATGGTTAATTTATCTTTAAAAGAAAAATTCGCATTTAAGTTCATTTTTAATGAAAAAAGAATCTATCAAAGATGGTACGGAAGATTTTTAGGTTTTGGAATAGACTATGGAAGGTTAAAGAGAGTAGTGGCAAGAATATCAAATTGGCTACAATGGTGTGATGAATGGACTAAAGAAGGTGATCAATTATACAAAAAAGCCGAGGAAGAATTGATAAACGGATATGAGATTAAAGCAAAAGCATTATTTCATGAAGCAGTGGGATGTTATCATGTTGGTCAGCATATATTTTTTATCGATAGCAATCAAAAGGAGAGAACACAGGAAAAAGCTAGGATAAGCTATAAAAGAGCAATTGATTTGGATAATGAAAAGGAAAGGCCGATTCGTATTGAAATTCCTTTTAATGGAGCAATAATACCAGGGTATTTAAGATTATCAAATATGTCTAACGAACCACTTGTAATCTTCATAAATGGAATGGATAACATTAAGGAAGCAGAAGGTCATTCGCAAGGAACACTGTTTCAAAAACATGGATTTAATTTTTTTACTTTTGATGGGATTGGTCAAGGTGAAATGTGGAAAGCTATGGAATTTGATGAAAAAGAATATCATAAGGTAGTATCAGTAATCATTGATTGGTTTGAAAAGCAGAAAATATATGATATTGATATTAATAGAATTGCATTAGTTGGATTTAGTTTAGGTGGATATTTAGCTCCAATGTGTGCAGCGTATGATAAACGTGTAAAATGTGTAGTTGGAAATAGTGGATTAGTTTATATAGGTGGATTAGCTGGATTAAAAAAGCTTAATCCAATTTGGCAGAGGGGTGTCACATATATGACTAAGTGTAAGACGTTAGAAGAAGCTGTTAACAACTTTGATTGGGATATTGAGGATTCACCTAATTTACAAGTACCTTTACTGTTTTACCATGCGGGAAAAGATGAGGTCATGCCTTCTCCAAAACTTCATGCTGAAAAAGTAATGAAATGGGCAAGTGGAGATAAGATGCTTAAATTCTATGAAGATGCAGAACATTGTACAATGAATTATTTAGATGAAGTCTTTCCTGAGATAGTGGACTGGATTAAAAAAAAGTTATCAATGTAAATATAAATTGTAATGCCACAAATTCATTTTTGAATTGCATAGTGTCAAGTAAAAAGATAGGATTTCTTGTACAATATGGCTTTCCAGAAGATATT
The DNA here is from genome assembly GCF_022320955.1 of Clostridium sp. YIM B02555. Taxonomy (NCBI): domain Bacteria; kingdom Bacillati; phylum Bacillota; class Clostridia; order Eubacteriales; family Clostridiaceae; genus Clostridium; species Clostridium sp. YIM B02555. The sequence goes on from NZ_JAKJJY010000026.1 coordinate 71,594, forward strand.
CATGCAAGACCCTTGGAAAAGTATCTTGAAAAGTTATGTGTTTGTTATATATAATTGTTAAAAAAACTTAATTTATAACGGCAATAACGTAAATTAAAAAAGTAGTCTTCATAAATTTGAGAAAACTACTTTTTATAAACTGGAATAAGTATAGTAATATTTACTATATAAATATCCAAATTAATAATTCAACTTATAAATGTAATTTATATGTATTATTGAGAAATTATAATCGTAACACTACACTTGAAATCAGATACATTTTTCTGGAAGCAGGCATGTGAAATTGAGCTGATGATGGTTCTTAATGGGGCTTGTTTTATTTACAGCTTGTCCAGATTTTACATCTGGAACACGCTGAAATGACGGCAAGCCGCCATTTAGAACCTTCCAGCGAAAATTTCACTAGTCCTGTGGAAGATAAATGTATCTGATTTAGGTAATTGTTGCTAAGTCTAATTTTCGATTTGGATATCTTTAGGTTAGAAATTGCACAAGATTAAACTATTAAGAGTTAGCTAACTTATCCAATTCCATTGTAAAAGTTGTTACTTCTTCAACACTTGCATTAGTTTCTTCTATTGCAGCAGACTGCTGCTCTGTTATATCTAATGTAGTATTTGATACTTGCATTGTTTTAGTTACTGAATCTTGTATTTTAGCTAATAAAGTACCAATATCAGCTGTTGTTTCTCGTGAAGTTTCAGAAAGTTTTCTTATTTCAGAAGCAACTACACTAAAACCTTTCCCTATTTCTCCAACTCTTGCAGCTTCAATAGATGCATTAAGTCCAAGCATTTTTGTTTGATTAGCTATATCTTTTATGTAGCCTAAAATGTCATTTATTTCATTTGTTAGGTTTTGAACATTAGATATCTCATTATTTAATTGGGTTTGGTTTTCAGTAACCTCCATTGAGGAAGCTGCAAGCTCTTCAGTAGCAGAAGAAATTTGTTCGAAACTTTCAGTTAGCGTTCCAGTTAATTGTTTTATTTTTAAACGTTGATAACCTTCGTTTGATAAGGTATTAGCAACTGAAAATAGTACTTCAGCTGCTGATTTAATATTGCTTTCATCTACTATTTTTACTTCAGTGGCAGCATTGTAATATGAGTCTTGGTTTAAACCAAGTTCATTTGCTGTATTTTTAAACTCTTTTTCATTAGGACTATCATAAAGTATTTGACCTCCAAGTATTGTACCGATCAATTGGCCATTAACAATTATAGGTGCTGCAAAATCAATAAGTCCAGAATGGCATTTGTAAATATAAGGCTTTCCGGTCTTGAAAGCTTCCTCTCCAGCAGTACTATGACACTTTGCACAACGACTTTTCCCTAAACTAGTGGATTGGGTTAAGTTTAAACAAATATTTGTGTAGCTGCTTGGCTTAGTGAATGGATTTCCATGTTTATCCACTGTAACGCTTGCAATATTCATACTATTTGCAAAATCATCTTGGAATTTTTGAAGAAATGGCAAATCAATGATATCGCTTAATTCTAAATTGTCTAATTCAATAATGTCTTTCATTAACAATTCCCCCTGATAAAATCTTTATATTAATATAATTGGGAAGATTATATATTTTAGAAAATAATTTGGAAAAAAATCTATAAAAACCCTAATTAAATAATATATTATACTATAATATTACAATAAAAATGAATATTTTACAAATAATAAAGTAGTTGTAGGTTAATCTGTTGTTTTTTTATGATAAAAAGTAAAACAAAATGGATATTTATGCAAAAAAATATTTATTGTGAAAAATTGTAAAAAGTGAAGTATAATATTTAGAGAGTAAATAATTTAAAGGGAATATAAAATTGAAAGTATTAAATTCTTAAAGAAAAGTGATGTAAGAAATGTATATGTATTTAAATTTGTTTCTAATGGACAAAAGAGAAATGATAAAAAATGATAAGGTTGTGGCGGAATGCTAAATTCTGATTTAAAGATGAGGATATAAATAGGAGTGTATAGAGGAGGTATAAAGATGTTAGAGAAAGTACCCACAAGTGAGGAATTGGCTACTTTAATTGGAAAATCATTATTTGAAGTTTGGACCTCATTATGTGATATGATTGATCAAAAATATGACATGGAACATTTATGGAATGATGGAGGTAAAGCGTGGGCGTATGAGTACAAATATCGTAGAGGTGGAAAAACACTATGTGCATTGTATGCGAAAGAAAATCGTTTTGGCTTTATGGTTATCTTTGGGAAGAATGAACGAGAAAAATTTGAAGAAGATAAACAAAATTATTCAATTGAAGTACAAAAAATCTATAATGAAGCTAAAACTTACCATGATGGAAAATGGATGATGTTTGAATTAACAGATGCTTCTTTAATTACAGATATGGAAAAATTGTTATTTATTAAAAGGAAACCAAATAAGAAATGATATAGACATAATGTGCAGTAGGTATAATATATAGGAGATATTCAACCTACAGGGACAGTTACAATAAAGGTACCTGTAACAGTAATTTTCTAATTGAGAAAACAATAAAAATAAAATATAATATAATATAATATATTATATTTTTAGATTCATATAGCAATATGTTGAGGTGATTTTATGAATACTGAATGGTCAGATTTAAATAAAAAAATGCAGCTACAAATAAAGAAAAAAGGCACTTTTTATGAAGGGATTAATACCTTATTAGAACTGAGAAAAGAATTGATGAAGGAAATTGTGAGTCTTAAAGAAGCATTAAATAGAGAAGACTTCAATGCTATGCCTTTTATTAATGCCAAAGGTTACCATAATAAAACAATTGCCTATTCTTTATACCATATTTTTAGAATAGAAGATATAGTATCAAATTCTTTGATTAAAAAGAGAGAGCAAGTATTCTTTAAAGATAATTACCATGAAAAAATGAAATCACCTATAATAACAACCGGTAATGAACTTATTAAACAAGAAATCTCAGTGTTTTCATCAAAACTAAATTTGGATGAATTATATAACTATATTAAAGCTGTTGATGTTTCAACAACACAATTATTGAAGGAACTTTCCTATGAAGACTTGAAAATAAAAATGACGGAACGAGATAAGGAAATGCTTAAGCCGTTGAATGTAGTTAGTGAAGCTGATAACGCTTTTTGGTTAATAGATTATTGGTGTGACAAAAATATTCAGGGCCTAATTCAAATGCCGCTTTCACGACATTGGATAATGCATATAGAAGCTAGTCTTCGTATCAAGAATAAAATATATAAATGCTAATTTTATAAAGCAAACAAGTAATATACTTGACAATTTTAAGCAATGATTTTATACTCTTAGTAGAAATTTAATAATAAAACCTTTTTAGGATGTGGATTTTTCTAGAGGAATTCTATTTTCGCCACACAATTATTTTATGTGATAATTGTGTGGTTTTTTGCGTTTTAAAGAAAGAGGAGGAATGGTTATGAAAAAATGGCATTATGCATTAATTGTTTTTTTAGGAGGATGCTGTTATGGAATATTATCAACATTTGTAAAGCTTGCGTATTCAGCAGGATTTTCATCAGCAGAGGTAACAGGAGGGCAATATTTTTTTGGTACAGTACTTATATGGACTGCAGTTCTAATAACAAAAAAGAAAAAAATATCATTGAAACAAACTTTAAAGTTACTTTTATGTGGAATTCCATTGGGGTTAACAGGTCTTTTTTATTATCAATCATTAAAGACGCTTAATGCTTCCTTAGCAATAATCTTTTTATTTCAATTTGTATGGATTGGTACATTGTTTGATTGGATATTTAATAAGAAAAAACCTAATAAACAAAAACTTATTTCCATAGGTATTGTACTAGTGGGGTCTATTTTAGCAGCAGGAGTTACTTCACAAAATAGTGGAGATTTATCATGGCAGGGAATGATTTGGGGATTACTTTCTTCAGTTACTTATACAGGATTTATGTTTATTAGTAGTACAGTTGGGAAAGATACCCCACCAGTACTAAAAAGTGCAATTTTTTCAACAGGTGCCTTAATAGTAGTATTTTTATTGTTTCCACCAAAATTTTTATTGGATGTTTCTGTGCTAAAAGGATTAACTCCATATGGATTGCTTCTAGGATTATTTGGAGTTTGTCTTCCACCACTTTTATTCTCAATTGGAATGCCACAGGTTGGGATGGGATTAGGAACTATATTATCTGCTTCAGAGCTCCCAGTGGCTGTGACTTTATCAGCAATAGTTTTGCAAGAGCCTGTTAACTCTATGCAATGGGTGGGAGTAATACTTATATTTGTAGCAATTATAGGTAGTAATATATCAATAGGAAAAGATGGTACAGAATTATCTGATAATGTACAAGAAAATTATGGCTAAAATTAGACTATTACTAATAGAGATATGGAGTATTAATTAAAGAAAACGCAGTAAGAAGAAGCGTTTTTAGATTTAATAGTAAATAAATGATAATATAGAAAGCTAGCTAATTCTATGAAGATTAGCTAACTTTTATATGTTAATATTAATTTATTTTTTAAGGAGTTATAGTGAGGGGATATTATGCAATTTTTGTTTTCTGTATTCGGCAGGAGTGATCTTATAATAACCTTTGAACTTTCTGCAAAAATAAGCAGCACTTGAAAACCCGGTAACTAATGATATATTCGAAATGGATTTTTGTGTGTTCTTTAATAAAATTGCTGCCTGTATTAAACGATATTTAATAAGGTAAGAAACTGGTGACTGACCGATTCCTTGACGAAAAGCTTCCAATGTACTGCTTTTACTGATGTTAGTAGCAGCAGCTATATCCTCAAGTCCTATATGTTCTGCATAATGGTCATGGATAAATTGCAGCATAATCTGTAAACGTGAAGATTGAAAGACTGATTTTGTTCCATTTGCAGAAACTGGATCAATATTTATGTTTTGAAATAGATGTTTCCATAGTTCAGTAGTCAGAAGAAGTGTATTAAGAGGCGATAAAGAATCCCCTTTATGTTCCTGAACGTCATAGATTTGATTTAATAACATTAGAATATTATTCTGCCATGAAATATTCGGATCCAGAATTTGATAAGCAGGACCAGATGACAGTATAGGTAAAATATATGAATCATGAATTAGGCTTCCTTCCATGGCAATTAGTTCCGGTGCAAATACAATATTGGGCATAATACCACCATCGCTGGTTTCAAAGCGATGTATTGTTCCACTGTTTATAAAGATTCCCCAACCCTTTTCCAAATGGATTCTGTTTTTCCCAATTAGACAATTTACAGTACCTTTTGAGACTGTTACAAATTCAACCTCTCGATGCCAGTGCCAGTCTATGCATCCAAGATCGAATTGCCAGATATCATCTACATAATATGCTATAGGGTATTTGTCGTTGCCATGAGCAGCGATTTCTCTTAACGTTTCATCGGTAGTCATTTTGTAGAACTGCATTATTTTTCACCTCTGTTATATTGTACAATTAATTTGTGATTTTGTGTAATGAAAAAACATTATGACTGGGATATAATCTAATAAAACAGATGCAGAATTGCGTGCTGATAAAAACTAAAATATTACACGGAGGATTTAAAATGGAGTTTAAGTGGTTAAATAAAAGTACAATAACTAAAGAAGGAAAAAGAATAGAGATTTTTGCTCCCAAAGAGAGCGATTTTTTCTGTAATAATGGGGCAGTTGGAGATGAAGGGATTACACCAGAATCTCTTAGTAATGCTCCCTTTTATTATACAGAGGTTACTGGAGATTTCATCATGAGAGTAAAGGTGTCACATGATTTTAAAGACATGTATGATTCTTCTTCTATTATGATAATGCAGGATATAACTCATTGGGCAAAAGCATGTTTCGAACTTACAGATTTTAATACACATGCGGTTGTCAGTGTGGTTACAAAAGATCAGTCTGATGATGCCAATGGTTGTAATGTAGAAGGAAATTCTGTTTGGCTTCAGGTATGTCGTGTAGGACAATCCTTTGCATTTCATTATTCAATAGATGGAGATAATTACTATATGATGCGATTTTTTAATTTACCAGCAGAAAAAACCTTGAAAGTAGGTCTACTGGCACAGGCGCCTACAGGTAGTGGTGGAATCCGTATATATGAAGATTTAACCATAGAAAAAAAGAAAGTCAAAAATATTCGAATGGGAAAATAAATATAGGAAAATAAATTTCGGATTGGCAAAACATCGAAATTAAAAGGAATTATTATATCACTAAATGAAGGGGGAGCTCAAAGTGATCCAAATATTATTAGTTATTATTTATCTTGCGTTTATTAGTCTTGGACTACCAGATTCGCTGTTGGGAGCTTCCTGGCCATCCATGTATCTAGAGTTTGGCGTACCAGTTTCTTATGCTGGTATAATATCTATGATTATTGCTTTTGGAACTATTTTATCCAGCCTGCAGAGCGACAGGCTTACACGTAAGCTGGGAACCAGTAAAGTTACAGCAATAAGTGTAGCAATGACAGCATTTGCGCTATTTGGTTTTTCTATATCACATTCATTTATAATGCTTTGTCTTTGGGCTATTCCATATGGACTTGGAGCAGGAAGTGTGGATGCTTCCTTGAACAATTATGTAGCACTTCATTATGAAAGCCGCCATATGAGCTGGCTGCATTGCATGTGGGGGGTAGGTGCAACTATAGGACCATACATTATGGGTTATGCATTGGCAGGTGGACATAGTTGGAGCTCAGGATACTTATATATAGCCATCTTACAGATTGTACTTACTGCAATTTTGATTTTTAGCATTCCTCTATGGAAAGAACGAAAATTTGTTGCAAAAAATGTATCTGATAATGAAAAGACTACACATAAAGCATTATCATTAAAAGAAATTATTCAAATAGTTGGAGCTAAGGAAGTTATGCTTTGTTTTTTTTGCTACTGTGCTTTAGAACAGACGACAAGCTTATGGGCGAGTAGCTATTTGACAATTTACAAAGGGGTTACAGCTGATACAGCAGCTAGTTTTGCTAGTGTATTTTTTATAGGCATTACGGTAGGAAGGGCACTTAGTGGATTTATTACCATGAAACTAAATGATTTGCAGATGATACGACTTGGTCAGGGAATTATTGCAATTGGGATTATAGTAATGTTTTTGCCTATGAACGAAAATGTGTCCTTAGTAGGATTAATATTGATTGGACTCGGGTGTGCACCAATTTATCCTTGTATTATACATTCCACACCTGCACATTTTGGAGAGGATAAATCTCAAGCAATAATCGGTGTTCAGATGGCAAGTGCATATGTTGGAACATGCCTGATGCCTCCGATCTTTGGATTGATTGCTGGTTATATTAATGTAGCATTATTCCCAGTATATCTATTGCTTATACTTGTCATAATGATTGTAATGAGTGAATTATTAACAAAGAAAACAGCTTTGAGTAAGTGATAAGCAAAACTTTAATTGGAAAAGCTATATTTGAAAATAATATGGAAGTTAAAAAGTGGCTGTCGCACTAGATTTTAATCCGCTAATGCGACAGCCACTTTTACCAAGTCTTAAAAGAAAATTATTAACACTAATTAACCTAAAATTTCATATCTTTCCTTGAGGAGTGATTCTACAGCATTATCTAGATCTTTGTTTTTAACAAGAATATAATCTGTATCATAAGTAGAAATGGCAAATATGCTTATTCCTTTTTGTGCTAATATTGTACTAATTGAAGCTAAAATTCCAATTAAAGAAAAGTCAAGTGGTCCCTCAATCTTTAAGATCCTCCAATCTCTTTCGCATTTTATCTCGCTAGGAATACTGTCCTCAAGGCATACAATTGATAATTCATCAGATGTTTTTGTTATAGAGAAAAAATCGCTATCTTGTGCCCATTTAGGAAGTGATTCAGTTTTAGCAAGTCTGCATACTCCATATTTATCCTTAAATAATTTCATTGTTAATATTTTTTCTATCATCTTTAAGCTTTATCCTTTCTTTAACCAGTGAAACCCATTAATATTAGCTAGCCATATGTGATTTAAGTTTCACTATATTAGTTTTTATACTATAAAATAAAAAAGCCTCAGAAATATTATAAAAATATCTCCCAGGCTTTTATCCTTCCGTGTACACAATAAATTGTGCGTTTTCTCTCGGACCTGCCAGTTATAAACTGCGGAACCCTAGAAAACTAAATTATATAAAATTTTGATAATCTATAAGTTGCAACTAATAAATGGATTCTAGCATAATATCAAATTTGAGTCAAGTTGATACACTTTCATCTTAAATAATGAAGGTTAGAGTTTATAGAGACTTTTAATATTTAAAACTTTACTTGATGAAATCGATATATATATTAGTTTATATTAGTAATTTGTTAGGCTATAATATAATAAAGATTTATTGTGGCTATTGAGGTTATTTTAAATAAAAATTCTGCAAGTTCATAGCTAATTGCTGTTTAAGCTACTATAATAATTGGGAGAAAGTTATAATGGATGAGAAGAAAATTTTAGAATTGCTTTTTAATACTTTTGTTAAAATGTGTGATTATATTGAAACAACAGATGAAATTGGATGTATAAAATGTCCTTGCAAAGAAGAATGCATTTTAAAAGGAGATAATACTGATTTTAAGTATTTTAAACCTGTTGTTGAAAGCATAAAAAAGAAATTAGAATTTTCAGTGCAGGTGAATATATGAAAAAGATTATGAATGAACAATTAATTTATGAAATACTTTCAGTTGTAGAAGAAATCCCAGAAGGGAAAGTAGCTACATATGGACAAATTGCTAGTCTTATAGGCAGAGACAAAAATGCAAGGCTTGTCGGGAAGGTTTTAAGCCAGTCAGAATTTTATGGAGAATATCCATGTCATCGTGTGGTAAATCATGCAGGAAGATTGGCACCAGGCTGGAAGGAACAACGATTTCTACTATTAGAAGAAGGTGTATCCTTTAAAGATGAGAATCATGTTGATATTAAGGAAAATAAATGGGATTGCTAAATTTGCTCTAAAGTTTAATGAAATGGGAAAATTTATTATTTTACTTATTTTTTTAGGAGTCTATTTAAAAGCATAAAACTTAAAAGGAAGAAGGTACTAGTAGATGGTGAAGGAAGCATTATTTTTGAACTATTTTAATGACTTAAAAATGATACTAGATAATGTATTTAATGAAATAGTTGTAGTTGATAATAACAATAAGATAATTTTTATTAATAGAGCTGCTAGTATTCTCTTTGGAATAGATAGCAAAAATAGTTTAGGAAAAGATTTTAATGAATTAATACATAACGTTGAGTTAACTAACTTTTTAACTAATAAAAAAGAGGAAGTTAAAAAGTCTATAGTAGTTAATAATTTGAATTTGTCGTTAAGTATTATGTCTTTGACTGAAGATAAGGATGTAGTAGGATCAATACTCATTTTTAGCAATATAACAAACTATAATGAATTGCTTCAAAAGCTTGATAAGGAAAGGGATAGTCGCGAAATATTAAATACTGTAATTGAGACGGCTTATGATGGTATGGTGATTATTGACAAGAAGGGAATAATCACTATGATGAGCAAGGCATATACTGATTTTTTAGGAATAAGAAGAGAAGATGCAATTGGCAAACATGTAAATGAAGTTATAGAGAATACAAGAATGCCAATAGTACTTGAAAGCGGTAAAGAGGAAGTAGCGCAGCTTCATAAGATTAAAGGAAATTATATGATAGCGTCAAGAATACCTATAATAAAAAATGGAGAAATTATTGGGGTTGTAGGAAAAGTATTATTTAGAAATGTTAAGGAACTAAATAGTCTTTACAAAAAGATAACTGTTATAGAAAAAGAATTAGCAAATTATAAATCACGGCTTAAGGAATTCAATACAGCAAGCTATTCACTTGAAAATATTATAGGAGAAAGTGATTCTATCCTTTTGGCTAAGGATATAGTGAAAAAGGCTGCTCATACAAGTTCGAATGTGCTTATTTTAGGGGAAAGTGGTACTGGTAAGGAAATTTTTGCACATGCTATACATTCAGAGAGTAATCGTTATGAAGGACCTTTTGTTAAAGTTAATTGTGCAGCAATTCCAAGCGATTTGCTTGAATCAGAACTGTTTGGTTATGAAGCTGGAGCTTTTACAGGCGCAAAAAAAGAAGGTAAAATAGGAAAATTTGAAATTGCAAATGAAGGTACAATATTTTTAGATGAGATTGGAGATATGCCTCTTCATATGCAGGTAAAGCTTTTAAGAGTTATTCAGGAACGAGAAGTAGAGAAAGTTGGTGGAGTTGCAACTAAGAAGATTAACATAAGAATAATTGCTGCAACAAACAGAAATCTTGAAAAATTAGTTTCAGAGGGCAAGTTCCGTGAAGATCTGTATTATAGACTTAATGTTGTAACAATTGAAATTCCTCCTTTGAGAGAACGAGGCAATGATATTATACTTATTTCGAATCATCTCATTAAGAAGCTTTCAATGAATTTAGATAAGAAAGTTAAAGGAATTTCAAAAGAGGCGGAACATTATCTTAAAATATATGAATGGAAAGGTAATGTTAGAGAATTAGAAAATATACTAGAGAGAGCTATTAATATTATGGGAGATAGTGACATAATTGATGTAGATGATTTGCCGAAAGAAATTACAGGTAAAAAAGCTGCAATAATTCCTAAAAGGCTTCAGGACATTCTTGAGGAAAGCGAAAAGAATGCTATTATTCTTGCACTTAGGGCAGCAGAGGGAAATAAGACAAAAGCAGCAAAAATTTTAGAGATAGGCCGGACTAGTTTATATGAAAAAATGGAAAAGCATAAAATAAAAATGTAGTTGTACGAATAAACGTACAACTAATTTTTTTCTCATAAATAATTGTATAGAAATCCGAACAGTATGTAAATGTTTACTTAAAAATGTGTACGGAAATCTATACACTAATTTTAGATATCACAGATTTTATTAATGATTCACAATGGACAAACCTCCTATTCTAGGTCTATTTTATCTCTAAGGCTTTGGCACGAGTCTTGCTTATATAAATAAGTATAAGTGAACTTATTAATAAATATTACATTCTTGTTTTTAGAGTATATAAAAAGGAGGAGAAAATATGAGCAAGATAATGTCAGTTGAGCAAGCAATCTCTTTAATAAAAAATGGAGATACAGTTGCTGTAGGTGGTTTTATAGGCATAGGACACCCAGAGGAAATTACTAAGAAGATTAAGGAAATTTATCTAGAGGAAGGTAGGCCAAATAAGTTAACTCTTGTTTATGCAGCAGGCCAAGGAGATGGAAAAGAAAAAGGTTTAAATCATTTTGGCCAGGAAGGTCTTCTTTCTAAAGTAATAGGAGGACATTGGGGGTTAGCTCCTAAGATTCAAAAGTTAGCGATCGAGAATAAGATAAAGGCTTATAATCTTCCTCAAGGAGTTATATCCAGTCTTTACAGAGATATTGCAGCAGGAAAGCCAGGAACAATTACTCATGTGGGGTTGAAAACCTTTGTAGATCCAAGAGTTGAGGGAGGAAAATTAAATAGCTGTACTACTGAGGATGTTGTTAAGATGATTGAAATTGATGGAAAAGAGTATCTTTACTATAAAGCGTTTCCTATAAATGTGGCAATAGTTAGGGCTACTTATGCAGATGAAGAAGGAAATGCAAGTCTTCAAAAGGAAGCCGCAACGCTTGATGGTTTAGCAATGGCTCAGGCTGCAAAGAATTCTGGTGGAAAAGTCATTCTTCAGGTTGAAAAAATAGTATCAAAAGGAACTTTAGATCCAAAGTTGGTAAAGATTCCGGGAATCCTTGTGGATGCTGTAGTTGTAGCTAGTGCAGAAAATCAAATGCAGACCTTTGGTGAAAGCTTTAATCCAGCTTTCTGTGGAGAAATAAAGATGCCAGCTAATACTATTAAATGCCTTCCAATGGATGAAAGAAAAATTATAGCTAGACGTTGTGCTATGGAACTTATGCCAAATGCAATCACAAATCTAGGAATTGGAATGCCAGAGGGAATTTCTATGGTGGCAAATGAAGAACACATAGGTGATAGCATGAGACTTACAATTGAATCAGGTCCAATTGGAGGCATACCAGCTGGTGGCTTGAGTTTTGGAGCAGCTATTAATCCAGATAGTATAATAGATCAATCTTCTCAGTTTGATTTTTACGATGGTGGAGGCTTAGATATAGCATTTTTAGGACTTGCCCAGTGTGATGAAAAAGGAAATATCAATGTAAGTAAATTTGGTCCTAAAATAGCTGGATGTGGAGGTTTTATAAATATAACTCAAAATGCAAAGAAGGTTATTTTCTGCGGAACTTTTACTGTAGGAGGACTTAAAACTAATATTTTTGAAGGTAAGCTAATCATTGAAAATGAAGGTAAGTCAAAGAAATTTATCAAGGATGTTGAGCAAATAACTTTTAGTGGAGATTATGCAAAAGATGTAAAACAGATAGTTCTATATATAACTGAAAGAGCAGTTTTTAGATTAACTAGTGCTGGAGTGGAATTAGAAGAAATAGCTCCTGGAGTAGATTTACAAAAAGACATTCTCGATCAAATGGATTTTAAACCAATAATATCAGAAAAATTAAAGATAATGGATAAAAGAATTTTTGAAGACAAACTTATGAATCTTAAGTGATGTATTAACGTAAAGAATAGCTAAGTATGGATAAATCGGTTGATAAACCCAAATAATATAATAATGGAGGTTTTATATATGGCAGTTATAGGTATTTTATTAAGTTTAATATTATTGATGGTCATGGCTTATAGGGGGTTCTCAGTTATTGTTTTTGCACCTATATTTGCAATTGCAGCAGCTATATTTTCTGGGATGGCAGTTATGCCAACCTATACGGAAGTATTTCTACCTAACTTGGGGAATTATGTAAAAGTTTACTTTCCATTTTTCTTGTTAGGTGCTGTATTTGGTAAAGTTATGGAGCAATCTGGTGCAGCAAAATCTATTGCTAAATTTATAGTTGAAAAGTTGGGTAAAAAGCGTGCTATGTTATCTGTAATTTTATCAGCAGCCATTTTAACTTATGGTGGTGTAAGTCTTTTCGTTGTTGCGTTCGCAGTGTATCCATTTGCAGCATCAGTATTTAAAGAAGCTGATATTCCAAAGAGACTTGTTCCTGCAACAATCGCTGTTGGTGCTTTCACATTTACTATGGATGCACTTCCAGGAACACCTCAAATTCAAAACTCTATACCAATGAAGTTTTTTAATACAGATCTTTATGCAGCACCTGTATTTGGAACCTTAGGTGCGATTATCGTTTTAGTTTGCGGGGTATCTTATCTTGAATGGTGTAAACGTAAAGCTCAAGCAAAGGGAGAAGGCTATGGGGAAAATCATAAAAATGAACCAGTACTTGTTGAAGATGGAAGCTTACCAAATCCATTTATATCAGTATTACCATTAATATCTGTACTTGGATTGACTTTGGTTTTACAAAAATTAGTATTCCCTAAATGGGATATAGTTTCTTGGGTTACTAAAGCACCTTATAATATTCCTGAAGCAAGTGTTGTAGGTTCAATGAATAACTGGGCTTTAATGATTGCACTTGTATTTGGTATTCTTCTTGCAATTTCTATTAATCCAAAGCGTATGAAAGGTAATTTAGCTTCAGCGATTAATGCTGGTGCAATTGGATCATTATTAGCTGTTATGAATACAGCATCAGAAGTAGGCTTTGGTAATGTTATAAAAACTTTACCAGGATTTCAATCTATAGCTCATGCTTTAACTAACATTAATCCAGACGGTAGTCCACTACTTTCAGAAGCAGTTACAGTAAATGTGCTTTCAGGGGTTACTGGTTCTGCATCAGGAGGAATGAGTATAGCACTTGATACTTTTGGAAAGGAATATTTAAATTGGGCAAATAGTGTTGGAATAGATCCACAATTACTTCATCGTGTTGCTGCAATGGCATCAGGTGGAATGGATACATTACCTCACAATGGCGCAGTTATAACTTTACTTGGAATTGCAGGGTTAACTCACAAACAATCATATAAAGATATTTTTGTGATCACTTGTATTAAGACAGGATCTGTGTTTATATTAATAGCTTTACAAAGCATATTACATTTTATTTAATAAGTATTTAGTATATCAATATAGATATCCAAAGCGAGAATTAGATTTATGCAACAATTACCGAAATCAAATCCATTTATCTTCCACAGGACTAGTGAAATTTTCGCTGGAAGGTTCTAAGCGGAAGGTTGTACCCATTTCTGCATGTTCCTAAAGTAAATTTATGACAAGCAGAAAATGGAACAACCTTCCACTAATAACCATCATTAGCTCAATTTCACATGCCTGCTTCCAGAAAAATGTATCTGATTTCTAGTGTAGTGTTACGATTATAATTTCTCGATAATGCATACATATTACATTTATAAGTTTGAGTATTAATTTGGATATCTATAAAGAAATATAAATAGTTTTCTATCGAATGTTATAACTAAATTATACAAGGGGGAATTGAAAATGAACGGATTAACTATAAAAGAATTAAATATTGGTGATAAAGCATCTTTTCAAAAAACTATTACAGAAACTGATGTATACTTATATGCTGGTATAACGGGAGATTTAAATCCAGCTCATATAAATCAAGTTGAGGCAGAGAAAACAATGTTTCAAGGGCGAATTGCCCATGGCATGTTAACAGCTGGTTTAGTATCAGCAGTACTTGGAATGCAATTGCCAGGACCAGGCTCAATATATCTTGGACAAGAACTTAAATTTGTTGCTCCTGTGAAAATAGGAGATACAATTAAAGCTGAAGTTGAGGTTATAGAGAAGTTTGAAGATAAGAATAGAATAAAATTAAGTACCATATGTACAAATCAAAATGGTGTTGAAGTACTGGTAGGGGTTGCAAACATAATGCCGCCTAAATAACCTATTTACCGGAAGGGATGAAAATAATTCTAGTGTGAAAAGGATGCATTGTAGTTTGAGGCAACTCAAGGCATAGGCTAATATAACTTGGCAAATTATAGTTAAATTTTAGTTACTTTAATTATTTGGAGCTTTTGCACTTACCATACCTAGTGCAAAAGCTCCAAAATAATATTATTAATTGTAAATAATATTATAGAATTTTGCTAAAAATCTATTAGAGGTTTATATATAGTTTGTTATAAAGTAGGTTTAAATAACAAGGAGGGTAATTTAATGAATTTTAAGTTAACTAGAGAACAAGAATTAGTACAACAAATGGTTAGAGAATTCGCAGTAAATGAAGTTAAACCAATAGCTGCCGAAATCGATGAGACAGAAAGATTCCCTATGGAAAATGTTGAAATAATGGCTAAGATGGGAATGATGGGTATCCCATTTTCTAAAGAATTTGGCGGAGCAGGCGGAGATGTACTTTCATATATAATCGCTGTAGAAGAATTATCAAAAGTTTGTGGTACTACTGGAGTTATACTTTCAGCTCATACATCACTATGTGCATCAGTAATTAACGAAAATGGTACTAAAG